>JBNKNM010000039.1:0-35397 GCA_050293845.1 Pseudobacteriovorax sp.
AAAAACAAAGCTGGAAGCAACCATGGGCATAGATCTGCTCCCTCCTTCCCTGTTTTCGCTGATTTCAGGGGGTGCGTAACCAGGCAACAAATCCGCCTCGGCTCGATAGCTTCACCCTCATGATGTCCGAGGCGGTAACTGATCCTTCTCGACGATCCCAAGCGTCGCCTCGGCCCGTGACATCGGCCAAGCGGGTCGCACGCCACGTGCCGTTCCCCAGGAAGCTGAGCGGTAGATCCAAGGTCCGCTCGTTTGCGCCATTCAGAACGCCAACAAACCATTGCTGACCAGACCTGCGGGCGAATGCCGCAACCTTGCCGGGCTCGCTTCCCGGGAGCACGATGGTTTCATCCCACACAGCAGGAATCGCCTTCAGCACATCGACCGCGGAATTGGCGAGGTAGTCTCTCGGGTGACCACCGTAACACAGGAATGGCGAATTGAAGACCACGGCTTGCGCCAGCTCGTGCGCCCAAGTGTACCCCTGCAACTCCTGGGCGGCAAACACGGTCGGAGTGTAGTCTGCTGCACCGGCAATATAGCGTGTAAAGGGAAGAATCGTATCCTGTTGGGGCTCCATGATGCGATTGTAGCGAGTCATATGGTATTCATGGCCACGAATCCCTTCACGCGTGAGGACGTTCGGCCATGTTCGCTCCATCCCGGTGGGCTTGTTCGAGCCGTGGATATCCACCATAAGCTCATACCTGGCCGCATCTCGAGCCGTGTCCCAATACCACGTACTCCACCAGCGGTCGCACGCAGGGGGAAAATCGATCTTCACGCCCGCAATGCCGATGTCGGCCGCACGCTGGAAGTAGCTCCGCCGTGCGTTGGCGTCTTTGACCTCGTTGCTGTGCACCCACAGCCATACCTTCACGCCTTTGCTTCTGGCGTAGGCAACGACGGACTCGAGAGAGCTCCATGGGTTCGGCCACCAGCTCCAGCCTTCATCCACGAGATAGTACTCGAAGCCAAGCTGCTGGGTCCAGTCCACCCACTGATGCTGATCGTCCAATTGCGGGGCACCAATGGCCATCCATTGCCAGCTCGAACGACCCGGCTTGATCCAATCCGCGCCGTCCAGCGACGCATCCCGTGGTGCATTCAGGTTGTAGACGAGGGTGGTGTTGACCAAGGCCGTCAGGCTATCGGCGATGACGGTCACGCGCCAGGGTTGAACGACCTCCGCATCGGTCGTCCAGCCGGACGTATCAGCGTATAAATATCCTTCCAGCGCCCCATTGCTACCAATCCTCAGCGCCGTGTCACCATAGTCCTTCAACGCCGCTTCCGTGATGCTGACGTAGAGGTCATCTATCTTGGCGGTGAGCGGCATGTTGTAAGAAGCTGTGCCCAGCGTGCTCAGCGTCCTGGTTCGATAATGCTGCTCATAGCCCGGGTCCAATTGGGTGACCCACATCTCTGGATCGCCGCCGAACCGCCAGGACGAACGCTCGGCCTCGATCTTTCTACCCTTCTTGGCGGGCAATCGAAGACGAACTGCCACACCGTCGTCGGCGACATGCAGATCCACGGTGTACGACTCGTTCCCGCTGAGCGCCAGCACTGATGCCTCGTTCGCCTTGTTCACAGCCAAGCTACGTCCGCCAAAGAAATCGTATTGCTCGTCCACCGAATTCCGGGTGAGGGTACCGAGCACGACATTCCTGCCAAGTTCCATTCCATCACTTCGAATACCGATTTCGGAAGGCGCTAGGACCTGCTGGCCATCGACTGTGACTTGATAGCGCAATACGTTGCCTGTCGTTGTGAGCTCTGCGGTGAGACGACCGTTGGGGCTCGTGACCGTGTACGGTGTCGGCTGTTCCGGCGAGAAGTTGGCGGTGATAGTCTTGTCCGCGTCCATGGTGACGGTTACGGGATTGGTGACGCCCGTGGCTGCTCCGCTCCAACCGATGAATGTGTAGCCATTGGCAGGTGTGGCGGTGACCGTAGCGGTAGTTCCGGTGTCATAGGTGTACGTCCCCGCCGCGGGGTGGGTCGAGCCACTCGTACTAGGGGTGATGGTCAGGGTGTGGGTGGTTGCGTCCCCACCGCTTCCCGACACGGTCCATTTCTGGTTGTCACCCGTTCCGCATGTCCACAGGATGATCTTGGTGCCATTGGCGGTGCTGGCGCCCTCGGCATCGATACAGAGTCCGGATTGCACGCCGGTGATCGTCTCGTCGGTGTTGACGTTCCATTGCTGGTTAGCGCCGCCGTTGCAGTCCCAAATGACCACCGACGTTCCATTGCTGGTACCCTGCCCGAAGGCGTCGAGGCATTTGTTGCCGAAGACCCTGAGCTCCTTGTTGGAGTTGTATGTCCAGGACTGATTGGTCTCGCCGGTGCAGTCCCACAGCTGTGCCTGGATACCGTTAGTAGTGGAACCATCGTCTATATCGATGCATCGGTTCGACTGCCGCCCTACAATCTGAGAATTGCTAAAGGTTAGGGCCACCGCGGCTTCGTTTGGGCTCTCGATCGACAACTCCCCTTGCGGTCCACCGAAACCGAACGTCAAGACGAGCCCCGTTGCGATACCAATGACCAAATTCTCGATCCTCATAGCGATCTCCTTGCCTTGTCAGATTTGTTTGAGCCGTTCAGAATCCACCTCTGTCCTACCCGGTTCACTAAGCTGATCAATGGTCTTATATGGATTATTTTACTTTTGCAGAGATTCATAGCGGTGCCTTATCTTTTGTTTAAGGTTATTAAATATTTTTAACTGCTGGAATCTGGCAAAGGCTAGATTTTAGCAGTAACAAACTAAGTATCCTGGTTACCCAAACAGAGACAGAATTCAGACGGAACACTGCGATACATTTTTAACAGCAATTACAAGTCTGGCGACTTTATCATAGATTGAGGGGGATATCGTATTAATATACCTAAAACTCAGGGGAAGATAGCGAACAGTTTCGCCAAACTAATGTTTGCGTTGCGATGTGTTGTAGCTATCACCATACTTCGGCGAAAACTCTATTGTGAAACTAGCTCATCTTAATTTCATTTTAAAATCTAAGCGAGATAAGATCAAAAACAGAAACTCCAAGGCATGGAGAAGACGGAATAAGAGGATTAGTCTCTTGTTTCGGAAAATGGGAACTAGAACAAAGATGTATCTACATACCCTCGCTAACAAGATTTTGGCAGATCATGAAGCTGTATCTCATTTCATGGTTGGTGATTGGGACAAGAGAAAAATTCTAGCAGATAGCAAAAACAAGTTTGTGAATAAGTCCATAAATAGGGCCGTTCAAAAAAACAACCCCCTGGGAATACTCTTCAATATCCTGAAGTACAAGGTGAAACGCCTGGGGCAGGTAGCTCAAAAATTCGATGAGCAGGAAACTAGAGCTAGCTCCATTCTCCTGCAAACCTCAAGTAAGCGTGGCTCACGTGGACATGCTTCAAAAATCCTAACAACAGAATGCTTTCGACTTCAGACGAGAGAGGAAGTCACAGCTAAATTGTACCACCGAAAATTAAAGACACTGGTGCAGACCCTTGCTACATATTACTATCAATTGAAATCTCCAACTTCAAGAAAATCAAAATCAGCGTGATGCCGGCACCCGGAAATGTCCTGACAGCAAAGGGCAAAGAATGCACCTGTAAAGTTAGAGCCAGCTTTGTTTCCATACTCATCGGAACAAATGGCGGCGTCCAATTTTAAGGGCAGTGTTATCCAAGAGCTGTCTTCCTGATCGTAACGATAGGCTAAATAGAGATTTTCACGGTCAACTTGTAACCTTAAATAAATTTCTACTCCAGACTTTATGGATATGGGTTCCAGTAGGGGATAGCTTCCTGAACAGCTGTTATCATTGACATGAACGACTAAGCATTTACTGAAGCTGTCGAAGTGGGTCACCTGCAGGTAAATGAATTTTTCGCTATTATAGTATAAGGCTAGCCCTGCTTGTGTCTGAAAGTCGCGGGGTTCAAAGTCCAATTTACATGTGGCTTGTTGGCGATGGTTTGTTAGCCTCGTGGCAATAAGAGACTGGGTGAATGGGCTGCCAATCGACTCTGCACCATATAGCCGTAGGTAGCCTGCACGCTCAGAGAGGGAGATAAGATCTCCTAAAGGTTTTCTAAGGCTTTGATATTGTAATCCAAGAGTTGGCTGATCAAAATCATCATAAAATGTAGCGAAAGTCATTTCTGTCTGCGTCGCAGGAGCCTGTGCTGGCAGAGGTGTAGTAAGTTGCGGAGAGACGCCGCCCACGACTCGTGGCCACTCGTTGGTAGGCCAGTCGACTTTTTGGATAGCAGTTTCTCGCCCTAGAGTACATGCTCCACGGTTGGTTAGGGGACGCCCACAAAGGTGGACGAGATAGGTTTCTCCTTCAGGAGTTGCTACTAAGTCACCATGACCAGCACGTTGTAGTGACGAATCGGGACTGTCTTTGGCGGTAAGAAGATGGATTTCAGGATGTAGCTCATAAGGTCCTAAAATATTGGGCGAGCGAGCCATAGTACAGGCATGATCCCATGTAGTTCCTCCTTCAGCAGTTAAAAGGTAGTAGTAGCCATCTCTTTTATATAAGTGAGGGCCTTCAGTAACTCCTAAACTACTACCTTTGAAAATCATTGTAGAGTTGCCGATAAGTTGTCGACGTTCCCTATCAAATTCTTGAATCATAATACCAGCAAAGAAATTTTTAAAAGTCCTGCGGTAGCCGCTTGGATTCCATATCATCTGTACTAACCATTTACGACCATCGTCATCGTGAAACAGGCTAGGGTCGAAACCTACGCTATTGAGGTAAATTGGCTCCGACCAAGGACCTTTTATATCGGTGGCTGTTACTAGATAATTGTGTGCGTCCTTAAAATCTCCATTGTGACGCTTTACGTTGGTATAGACTAGGTAAAAGGTGCCGTTATCATAGCTGAGGCAGGGTGCCCATATTCCCCCAGAGTCTGGATTACCATTCATATCTAGCTGGGATATACGATTTAAAGGAGAAGGTAAAAGTTGCCAGTCTCTTAAGTTTTTGGATTGATGTAAGCGAACTCCAGGAAACCATTCAAACGTTGAGGTAGCAATAAAATAGTCATCACCTGCGCGGGTAATAGACGGATCTGGATGAAAGCCAGGAAGAATTGGATTGCGGATACCAGTCGTCATATTAATCCTCATACCTTATTATTAATTCGGGTCTCAAATTATTTTGATTCAGGAGTGATGTCAAGGCATATATGCGTTGGTTGCATACTTTCGATTATCGAATTTTTAGCGCTTGTCATAAGCTATCTTAGTCATAGATTGACCTCGATAATTTTGCCTGACCCATGTGTCATATGAGATCGGACTGCTGAACCCTTTGATGGTCCTAGTAACAGGATCAGGAGTTGCCAGCTATCCTTTAATGGAAGAAGGAGTTCGGGAAAGTGTGGAAAGAAACCTGGTTCACGACCTTAGTAATTTAGTGGAAATCAAGTCCCTACCCTGAGACGATGACTTCGCACTACAGGTACTAAACCTGATTTCAATCGATAAAGTTTTCAACTGTGGCGGTTAATATAACCGTTGATAGTATTTTCTAGAAACTCCTGATGTCCCGACTGTGGTTTGGGGTCGAATTTTTGTTCTAAGGCAATACTGCTGAGCTGCTCCATATCATAGTCTCCCGCAAGGATTTTTTTGCCAAAATCAGACTGCCACCTGTTATAGCGGGCTTTAGTAAGATCATAAAAGCTGCCTTCTTGGTGGATCTGAGCTGCAATTTTGAAAGCTCTGGCAATACAGTCCATAGCTCCAATATGGGCATGAAACATATCCTCGGGAGCTATCGACTGGCGTCGTAACTTGGTATCAAAATTAAACCCACCCTGAGTAAAACCGCCATGTTTAATCATTTCTAAACACACCGGTGTCAGCTCTTCAACGCTATTAGGGAATTGATCTGTATCCCAACCACACTGAGGATCGCCACGGTTGGCATCTATACTTCCAAATATTCCCAAGGCACAGGCCATTGCTACTTCATGATGGAAACTATGACCCGAAAGAGTCGCATGATTTGCTTCAATATTAACCTGGATTTCATTTTGTAGTCCGAACTTTTGTAACGTAGCAAAAACAGTGGCGGTATCAAAGTCGTATTGATGTTTGGTCGGTTCCTGGGGTTTTGGCTCGATAAATAATGATCCTTTAAAGCCTATTTTGTGTTTATAATCAACAACAAGGCTCAGGAAACGCTCCATCTGAGCGAACTCTTGTTTGAGGTCGGTGTTAAGTAAGGTTTCATAGCCATCGCGACCATTCCAAAGAACATAACCCGCGCCACCTAGCTCATGAGTAGCTGCTAAAGCTCCCTGAACTTTGCTTATGGCATAGGCAAAGACCTCGGGGTCAGGATTGGTGGCAGCACCTGCAGCATAACGCGGATGGGAAAATAAATTAGCTGTGCCCCATAGCAAACGCAAGCCAGTCTCTTCCATTTTTTGTTTGACACCATCTACGGCCATAGAAAGTAGTTCCCGTGACTCTCTTATAGAAGGACCTTCCTGAACTAAATCGTGGTCATGAAAACAAAAGAACGGAGTCCCCAATTTGCTCATGAAATCAAAAGCGAAATCTAGCCGTTTGTGAAAGTCATTTTTTATATCATTAGGGTCAGCAGGTCTATTCATTGTCGGTTGCCCAAAAATATCGTGACCCTGCCACACGAAATTATGCCAGTAGCAAACACTGAAGCGAAGATGTTCTTCAAGGGTTTTACCCAATATGACTTCATCTTTATTATAGTATTTAAAGGCAAGGGGATTGCTACTTTGAGGACCCTCGTAAGGTATTTTTTCTATCTTTGCAAATATTGTCATAATAATCTCCTTTTCAATTAGACCATATCTTGGTAATCGCTAATTACCTAGTATTGCCACCCCGACAGCTGCTGCATGGTCACTGCTATGCACAAGCTCGACGGATCGCCCCATAACATCGGCAATTATCTGGCACCACAGCGATAGAGCCCGCTCGTCCCAAAAGAAATAGCTTTTCTGGGGAACGATTAATCTCATACCGACAGCACTTGCAGAGGGATCTGCTCTAGTTCTAGACATTCAAGGATCAAATGCCCATCATTGCCGGGGAGACGGTTGACTCCCAAATTATGATGAACACTATGTCTAACATGACCTTCATCATCAATAGTAACAAGTTTTAAACTCGAGGCTCCGCGCTCGATTCCTAGAGACATCACTCATCTCCATTTATTTTTATTATCAAAATAAATACAAATTATTTATTCTATGCGATTCCCATTTTGGTCAAACCAATGTAGATTTTTCCGATCAATGGTAATTGGTAACATTGTACCTAAAGAGACCTGTGCAATGAGTGAACGCCGATAAGGGTTCGCTGTACGAATAATAGCTTGCTGATTAAACATTTCCGTGATCATATGAGTTTCATGGCCATGTCCTTCTTTGAGAAGGACAGGAACTTGAAAATCGCACTTTCCTTCGGATTCCCGACCATTTGTTGTTAAAACTTTTATCGCCTCTGGTCGGACGCCAAGCGTGCACTTACCGAGATTCGCGGGTGCATACTCTTTTGCTAATATTATTTTGTCTTCATTTGACACAAATACGGCTTCATTGTTGGAGATACTTAATTCTCCATCGAAAAAATTCATAGCCGGGCTACCAATAAAGGATGCAACAAAACGATTTTGTGGCCTGTTATAAAGCTCTTCCGGAGTTCCAAGCTGTTGAATTTTTCCTTGATCTAGTACGGCAATGCGATCTGCTAGGGTCATCGCTTCGATCTGATCATGGGTAACGTAAATAGAGGTAGCACCAAGTTTTTTGTGAAGTGAAGCTAGTTCTATACGCATTTGTGATCGTAAGGAAGCATCAAGATTAGATAATGGTTCATCATACAAAAATATTTTAACATTCCGGACAATAGCGCGGCCAATGGCGACCCTTTGCCTTTGACCTCCGGAAAGTTGTTTGGGTTTGCGGTTGAGTAAATGCTCAATATCCAAGATTTTTGCTGCATGATGCACAGCTTGGTCGATCTCTGTTGCTGGTCTTTTACGCATTCGCAAGCCAAAAGAAAGATTACCGGCTACCGTCATGCTCGGGTAGAGAGCGTAATCTTGAAATACCATGGCGAGATTACGATCGGCTGGTGAAACCTGAGTTATATTCTGATCGTCAACAAAAACATCACCAGTAGATGCTTGGTCCAATCCTGCAATAATCCGCAATAATGTTGACTTACCACACCCCGAAGGACCAACGAGCACCAGAAACTCGCCTTTCTTAATTTTTAAGTTGATATTATCAAGAATAGGAAAACCTGGGCTGTAAGCTTTACTTAAAGAATTAATGCTGAGCCGATTCATATCGTCTCCTTTGCAAACTAAAGAACCTAAAACTACATTGTATACTACTAAAAGCGAATACTATCACACTTAATTTTTTACGGCACCTTTGGTTAATCCGGAAATTATCATTTTCGAACAGAATATAAAGACAATTGCAATCGGTAAAATAGAGATAGTATTGCCGACCATAATAGCACCATAATCGATTTTTCCAGAACCAGCTAGAGAATTAAGAGCGACAGGGATAGTATAGGCTTCTTCTCGTTGGAGTATGACTAACTGCGTGATGAAAGAGTTCCAAATGCTGAGAAAAGTAGAAATCCCCAACGCACCTACACCAGGTAGTATAATAGGCAGGACCACCCGATAAAATATTTGAAACTCACCTGCACCATCAATGCGTGCAGCATCTAAAAGAGAATGAGGTACCGATCCTTTTATATATTGGCGCATTAGAAACACACCATAGGCATTGGCAAGCGCTGGTAAATAAATGGCACGAGGTTCGTTGATCCAACCAAAAAAGCTCATCATAGAAAAATAAGGAATAATGGATAAAGCAGGTGGAACCATTAGGGTCATAACCATGAGCTTAAATAAAGTTTCGCGAAAACGAAAATCAAACATGGCAAAGCCATAACCACATAAGGAGCACACAGCCATCGTTAATATGGTTCCCATCGATGAAATATAAAGGCTATTAACCATGCTGTTAAGAAAAGGAACCTCAGCCTCTAGGGATTTGTAGTTTGTTACAAAGTTGCTCCAACTGTCAAAATTGAGCAACCATGATATGTCTGTTGCATAGATTTCTTCTACCGATTTGGTGGACATTAAGATCATGTAATAGAACGGAAAAATAGTAACGATAGCCCATATGATCAGCGGAATATAAATTAAACCGCGTGATTGCAAGTAGCGCCACAATAGCTTCGATTGTTGATGTGATTTCTGGATAGAAGCAATGCTTATTTTTTGAATCGTAGTGCTCATTAACTTTCATCCTTAAAACATCTTGCAAAAACTAAGGTCGCTGAAACGATGATGAGAAAAAGCAAATATGCTGCTGCTGCAGCCGTACCGTAATATCCGTGATAGAAGGCTGTACGGTAAATATAGAGCGTGCTGGTCATAGCTGTGTTATCTGGTCCCCCTTCATACATAGGGAACAAAACATAGGGCTCGTCGAACATTTGTAGACCAAAAATGAGTGACATACTGAAGGTGAAAAACATCATCGGCCTTAGATGAGGGAGGGTAATGTGGAAAAAGATACTACGCTCGTTAGCTCCATCTATTTTTGCAGCTTCATAGAGATTTTCATTAATGGACTGTAGACCGGCTAAATATAGGATTGTATTCCAACCTGTCCACTTCCATAGAGTTAGCATTGAAACAGATATTTTCGGAAGCCAATAACCTTCTAGCCAATATACAGGATATTCAATATAGCTAAATAGTGCACCTATGAACGGTACTTCCATAAGATATTTGAGAGAGCGATTAAATAATCCAAATTGATTGCCATAAAATACGGTAAATATCAGTGCGACGGCTACGGATGACGTGAGATAGGGTAAGAAAAAAGTTGCTTTGAAGGCATTGCGCAGACGGACATAACCGCGACTCAGGAGAAAGGCAAACACCAGTGCCATTACATGTAATGGAATCTGAGTGATAATAAACATGACGATGGTGTTGGCAAAAGCCTTCCAAAATAGAAAATCGGTTAATATAAACGTATAGTTTTCTATGCCATTAAACTTCATCGCCTTAATTCCGTTCCAACGCTGAAAACTTAAGAAAAAAGCGTATAGAATAGGGAAAGCCCCAAAGACGGCGAAAGCAATAAAAAAAGGCGATATGAAGATATACGGCGTCGCACGCCGCATTCTTAATGTGGATGTCAAGCTTCTCGTAGTCATACTAGAAAATCTTTCCCTAAATAATTAAAGTCGTAGACGTTTTTTTAACTCTACCTGGGCATTGGCAATAGCCTTGTCAACGGGTTGCTTATCTAGTGTAATTTCGGAAATAACGTTTTCAATTAGAGACGTTGCTAAGCGATCATTAGGATTCACATACTGATCAGGGGCTTGTTTGATCAATTCCAGCCAGAGCTTTCTTGCTTTTTGCCCACCCAGATAACTGTCTGCCTCTTCAAACATGGGGTCACTCCATGTTGTTGTCAGTGCAGGAAAAGCGTCAATTTGACGATAATTATCAATCTGAACCTTATAATCTTGAGTATAGAACTTGATAAATTCCCACGCTGCTGCTTTATTTTTGGCTTTTGAAGGAATTGCGGCAAAAGAACCACCACGAACGGCTCGCATGGGTTTTCCACCTTTTTCTAAAGATGGGAGAGGTGCGACGCGAAACTTACCGAATTGCTTCGGAGCGATCCAGTCTTTTAAGTAGCCTGCCAACCATGCACCAGAAAACTGAAAGGCACAGGTACCGTGTTGAAACGTAGCAAACCACTCTTGGCTCCAAAGGCGAATGTTAGCTGTCATACCAGCATCATAGAATTTCTTGACCCATTTTAAGGCGACTTTGATCCGCTCGCGATCAAGGCGGGCATTACCATCTTTATCAAAGTAGTAATAATCATCAGAACCGACAATCATTCGGAAGATATCATTGACATTGGCAAGCAAAAACTGGTCGTTTACTCCATCCCCGTCAAGATCTTTAGAGACACGCTTACCAAGCTCAAATAAATCATCCATAGATTTGATATCTTCGGGTTTCATATTTGCCTGTTTTAACAAGTTGATGTTGTAATATGCCGTACCGGGTGCAACATCGATTGGGATGGCCACAAGCGAATCTTCAGAAGTCATTCCGCGCTTCCAAGCTGCTAAAGACATATTCTCCTTAAAAGGACCGGCATTATATGGTTCTTCTAACAGGTTGACAAAACCACCGCCACCACCGAGTGCGCCGACATAATCGATTTCAACAAAGGCTAGGTCGGGAATCCCTTCACCCGCTGCTAATGAAGCCTGTAGTTGCGTATGATGTTCATCGAAACCCTGAGACTTAAGCTTAATATCGATATTAGGGAATTTTTCTTTGAATGCCGGTATGATTCTCTTTGCCGTTTTATCCAACGGTGCAAAGACGGCGAGTTGAACCGTAACCTTTTCGCCGTTATATGGGGCAACTTTAGTTTCGGATTCCTTATTTTTGGTACAAGATACTAACGTACTGACGAGTATACCGGTTAGGGTAGCTCTCTTTAGACTTTTCATTTTTGACCCCTCTTCTCATGATTGGAACGAAAGTCTATGGCTTCGCTGTCATCATAACTGCGAAATTTCTTATTTAATTCGGGAGTCAAATTATTAAAGAGATACTCATGTGTCAACAGTTTTACGGATCAGGGGGGACGAGTTCGTTTTATTTAATATCAATGCCAATCAATAATGACCAATTTGAGTAGCTATGAATGCTGCGTGCTTGCTATGAAAGGTCATTGAAATCATTTATTAATATGAGTTTCGTGTTGTAGAAGCGACAGCTCATAAGTCGGAAGTGGTAAATACCTTAGCTAATGGCCGCCATAAAAAAGAATCAAAATTTTAGCGTCACCATCCAACAGCAGCTTCACTTTACCGTGGTGAGAAACTCTAGTGCTATTTTTTTCAGTGTCGATTAATAGAAGATCAAATTTTATTGTCCTCAGAAAAGTGTAATAAGGTAAGTAAGAGCTTAAGAAAGTTATGTTTAACTGTTTTTTGCCAGGTCTTTTTGTCTTTGCAAGAAATCTAATGTCGTTGTTTATAAAAAATAAAGATACAGTTTTTTAAGAACCAACTCGTTGAAATATCCCTCATAGTAACCCTAAAAGAAATGCCTTGACATATTTTGTTTTATAGAGGCAGAACAAATGTAGATAATCGCCAAGAACTCGATGTTTGGTAGATTAGGAGAGATCAACGCAGACCATAAATCACTTTCCTCGGCCTTAAGTAGTTTTTTTAGTCTGATGGTTCTTTGAAATGTGTCGTGTGAAACCACTGAGAAAAACCATCGGTACCAGAGGTGACTAAAGAGAGCACCACTGGATGATGACAAAGGGATCACATCACAATGTGACGACTGGGCTGTGATTACCGATGGTATCTATAAATATGAAAACAACGTTTGGGGAGCCGATAAGCAACTTACCCTATCAGCAGTGCCTTTTGCAAAAAAATATAAGCGGAGAAATCAATTACGGTTGGAGTTTGTAGTGGCAGTGGCAAGGTAAAGCTCCGAACTGGGTTTTCGGTTATCCTGAAATTATTGTTGGTTGGAAACCATGGGGGGAAAGTCTACCGACAGACCCAGTTTTCCTATAAAATATCGGAGATCAAGGATTTAAATATCTATTTCAGCATCGATCTCAAAGCATAAGGAAGCTACAACCTCGCCCCCGAAGTTTGGCTCATTAAAAATAAGCTAAAATCTTTCCCCGTTAAAAACCCAGAAAACTTCATCACCACCGAAATCATGTTTTGGATGGACTATGGTGCTGATGCCACCCCTTAAGGAAAAAAGGTGGGAGATTTCGAATTTGGAGGGAATCAGTATGATTTGTGGTTCATGAAGGACCATAATAATTCTAGAGACAAAGTTTCTTGGTCGATCATATCATTAATGAGTAAATCAAAGTAACATGTTGGGTCTATTAATGTCGGCGTACTCCTAATAAAACTCATCTCATTAGACTATAGATTCGATAAAAATAATTATGTTGCCACTGTGGAATTCGGTACAGAAATTATGGGTAAAACCGCAAACAGCAAAAGCCGTGGATTCCTATGGATTGATAACTATGCAGTTGTTTTAGAAAGTCATTAGAATCAGCTCCCTAAGAAGAAGTAGATACTAAATCTTAGTTTCTAGTGCATACAACTTAATCTTTCGTTAGTCGCTCATCCGAGGTAAGGATATTTTACCCCAAAATATCCTTCCTCTCTTCACTTTTTTGAATTCTAACTCTTGGTAATAGTCTAGGATTTCTCTTGGAACCGAATACCTCAGCATGGATGGGGTAGGAAAAGGTTAAGCACAAACGCGCCCTAAACCAAGAGCGCTAATATAATGATAATATGTAGTAAAAATGTAAATTTTCGTATTTGTCAGAATTTTCAGAAAAGCTTCCGATAAAATAATGTTTGCAGATGGAGGCCAATCATATGAGTTACAAAAGCTCTATACTAGGACTTAGTCTATTCATAGGTATCATCGGCTGCCAAAGCGTGGGAGGATTCACAGATGAATCGGAGCCCTTACCCCTTAGTAATCAGGATGGGGATCATGGCTTAGGAATAGACTTCATTGATGAAGGTGACATGGAAGCCTATGTTTCAGCAAGCGAATATGAGCCTTTCAGCCCTGAGGGTATTTACGTATATTTTGGCAGCAATCAAACACATTTAACAGGGCGCTCAAAGCGAACCTTGCATAAAATTGTCGCAGGGATGCGTCGAGATCCCTTGTCACGGATTATCATTAGAGCCCATACTGATAGCGTTGGTCCCCGTAAGATAAACTTAGAGCTTAGTCGTAAAAGAGCCGAAGGGATAAAGTCCTATCTGGTTAAGCAAGGCATTGGAGCTAGTCGCTTGGCTGTGGATTTTGCTGGAGAAGCAGAGACTCTCCACGCAGGAGGAAATACTAAAGAGGACAGGCGACGGAGTCGCAGAGCTGAGTTCATATTGGATTATCGTCTCCAAAGGAAGGACTAGCTGGGAATCAAAGGGTGCTTTTCGGCACCTTGAATGGAGAACCAGGGTATATCAGTAGATTTTAGAGGAATCATAATGCTGAAAATCATAATGTTAGTCGTACAGGGAGTTTTTATCCTCAGTTTGTTTCTGGGATGTAACAAAAATAACGAGGCAACAGAAACCCCCACCTCAGGTACAGAAGATCCCGCAGAAAGTCAAACGCAACAAGATAACCGAAGCGATGCTGATGCTGCTGCCAAGGAGGATCAAGAGGAGCAGGACGGTTCTTTTTATCCCATGACAGGGGAAAAACCTGAATTGCTTTGTGGGCGAGATGGTTTTATTTATCTTTACGAGGGGTTCCTACTAAAAGAGTGTGGGGCCTGCCATCATAACGATAACATCTATGGAGTCAGTGTCTTTGCAGAAAGAACCGACGTTGATAGCTCATTTGCCACAATAGCAAGTGGCCTTGTGGAAAAGGAGTTGTTTCTAAAAATGGTTCAGCAGAATACGCTTTGCATAGCATGCAACCTCGAAGCCGATGATCCCTTACTCGCCGATATTAAGGAATACTGGGAGAATCCAGCGAGCTGTCCTTAATTACGGTTCAGTAATCTATTTGCCTGCAATATCTATAGAGTACGTCAGCTTATAGATACAACCTTCCTATGTCGGGTTGGACTTTCGTTTCCAAGATACCGAACATCCCCTTGACACTTCGCTACATCGGGTTGTTTCAGCTCCACTGTAGTCTTAAAAGGTATTTATACTTACAGATAAGCTTCATTCTTTTAACATCTCTACTGTTAGAATTGACAAAACGCCTTCATCCTCGTACCTTTTGGTCAATGTTTCTTTTTTGAGAGGGAAAAATGAATCTATTTAGGCTATTTAGTTCCACAGTGCTGATGCTTTTTTTGTCGGTTCATACTGACGCGATGACACTTCAAAAACCTGACCCCACGGGAAACTCCTTTACTGTGCAACAGAAGGAAAGGTTTAAGCTTTTAAACTCATACCTCGATAAAATTTTAAGTGTCAAAGAAAATAGAACCATAGAAAACACACTACAGCCATATAAAGAAATGTCTATCATCCTCGGTAATGGCCGGAACGAGGCAAGTGTTTTTGCAAACAGTCATCCCAACGAAGCTATTCGAACTCATGCATTTAAATCGATTCAAGAACTATCGAAATTTTATACGGAAAAGATATTATTGAATCGAGAGTTATATGAGGCGTTGTCCCAAGTCAAGGTTGATAAAAGCAATTCTGAGCTTTATCGTTATTACAGTGAACTCATCCGTACTTATAAACGGTCAGGCGTGGATCGTGATAAAGCAACTCGGGAAAAAGTTAGTACCCTGCTTCAGGAAATTACAGAAGCATCCCAAATATTTGGAAAAAATCTTCAGGAGGATGTAAGGACCATATATGTCAAGCCTGAAGACCTTAAAGGTCTACCCCAGGACTATATCGACAGCCGTAAGCAAAAGAATGGATATGTAAAAATTTCCACTGACTACCCCGATTCACGGCCTATATTTGCCTATGCAGAATCCAATGCTGTACGCCACCAAATGTATAAAAACGTTCGTAGCCGGGGCTATCCTAAAAACAAAGAGCCATTAAAATTACTCTTGGAAAAACGTTATAAATTGGCTCAACTATTAGGCTATCGCAACTGGGCTGAGTACGCCACTGAAGATAAAATGGTAAAAAAGCCGGAAAATGTAGATCAGTTTTTAAGTGACATGATTGGAATGACACGAAAACTAGCCAAGAAAGATTATCAGATCCTATTATCAGAAAAACGACGCATTGATAGCAAGGCTACAAAGGTTAATGAGTGGGAACGATCCTATTTAGAAAACAAATATAAGAAAAGGGCCCTCACCCTCGATAGTCAAGAAATCAGACAATATTTCGCCTTTGAAAATGTTAAGAGTGGAGTCTTTCGGATTTCTGAAAAACTCTTCGGTATAGAGATTAAACCGGTTGGCGATGCTAAAGCTTGGCACCCCGACGTCAACTATTATCAGGTTCTAGATCAAGGCAAGGTGATAGGCTACTTTTATTTGGATATGTTCCCACGCTCTGACAAGTTTAAACATGCGGCTCAATTCACTTTCAGAAGTGGCTATCAAGGAGTGCAGCTTCCGGTTGCCGTGCTAATGTGTAACTTTCCCCAACCCCAAAAAGCTGATTCAGCTCTGATGGAACACTCCCAAGTTGAAACGTTTCTTCATGAATTTGGGCACTTACTTCATAGTATTTTTTCAGGTCATCACATGTGGCCGAGTTCATTGGAGTGGGACTTTATTGAAGCACCATCACAGCTCTTGGAGGAGTGGGTTTGGGACAAAGAAGCCTTACATCTCTTTGCACGTCATTACAAAACCAAGGAACCGATTCCTGAACATCTAATCGTCAAGATGAATAATGCTGCCAAATTAAATTTGGGATTAGACACCTTATCTCAATTGCACTATGCGAGCCTTTCTTTGGGTATCTATAACAAGGACCCTAAGTCCTTTGATATACTCGCTCTAAATAAGAAAATTAAAAGTCGTATATCCTTGTTTCCTTATGTAGAGGGTACTTATTTTCCCTACGGCTTTGGCCACTTAACAGGATATGCTTCCAACTACTATACCTACATGTGGTCAAAGGTCATTGCTAAGGATATGTTCAGTAAGTTCCAAAAGAGCGGAATTTTCTCACCAAAAGTAGCAGCACGGTATCGAGAAAAAATTCTGACCAACTCAGGAACTAGAAGCGCTAACCAGCTAGTGAAGGAGTTTTTGGAGCGAGATTATAATGTAAAAGCATATGCTGATTGGTTGACAAAGTAAAGTTTCAAGGCCCCGAGGGGGCCTTCTCTTATGGGTACTGATTGATGAGGACCCAGTTTCCGGGAGTTGCAAGGGGCAGCCAGTTTTCATCATATCCATCGCTATACTCGCACCTAAATGAGATACAAGATGGTTGGTCGAGGCAATGGTTGGTTCTAAAGTTGCTGCATTCGATTTCAATGTCATTACATGGAGCTTTGACTCTATAAGGGGCGTATGTTACTACGCCGCTTCCTAAATCTACAAATAACCTTATATCGCCACCGAGAATTTTAGGATCATTACAATAGATCTTATTTTCAGGAATCATTAAATGAGCAATAGTCTTGGTTTTTGTACTACCCTTGGTTTTAGAAGGTATAATGGTCAAAGCTTGGATATCTATGGAATCAGCATATTGATTTATAATGCTGACTTCTGTAATAACTTCCTGGTTTGATTTGATCGGTTTATTTTCGAAAATATTGTCCCATTCTTCGGTGGGCACAAGCATTTTGACCTGGAGTTTTCCGGAAACTGACGTTATGAGTGTGGTACCTGATCCTGTAAACTTACCATTATCCAAGACAATGGGAATATCACCATGAATATCAGCTACCATAGAAGCTTTAACCAGGGAGAATGCTGATAGATTAATTTGTCCACCCAAAAGGCGATTGTTGTCCATAGCAGTTTTTGTGATATCCTGTCGCAAATCAAAAACATTAAGACTAGATTGCGAAATCCCCACAATACCGACCACTAGAACTAAGAGGTAACTAATATAGCCTTTTTCATTGTTTAATAGTGACAAAGTTTACTCCCGCAAAGTTTCTTAAACTCATTAGAACCGAGTTCTATTGTCCTTCGGAGTGTTTGAAAAATGTCTAAAATTTAACGAGGTATGAGTCAAAATTGAGATAAATTAAGAATGCTTGCCAAAGAGGTCTGCATGGGATCAAGAAACCTCTTCCATAGATGTTCTGAAAAGGAAGCTAAATTCATTAGTCTTTTTAGGCTATTTCGAAGATCTAAAAAATTCACTTGGAAAGTTTTTCAGAAATCCTTGTGGTGATAGTGAGTGTAAAAAGAATTCGAAAAATGCCTCTAATCAAAGTGTACAGCTAACTAACCTTAAAGAGGGTGATTTTTGTTGAAGCCAACGCAGAGTAGAGGTCATTTTTCACATCAGGGTTATAGACTGCTATTGGCAGTTGCCAAAGCTCATGCCTAGTTCCTGAGATCTTTGGCTTGCCATCGCAACGAGGCCTTGCCAATTGCTCTCTGCTGTATCTCGCCAGAGTTGTTGCCGCTTAGCTGATATTTGGTATTGATAATAAGTAGAGCAAAGCAGCTGGTCGATAAGGTTGTTGATATAGCTTGGAACCTCCGATGCGGTGGCAGGACGTCCCAATACTAGGTTAAAGTTGGTCCAGGTGTCATAATATTGATCTGCCGATATTGCATAAAAAGACAGGCCGTCAATAGCTAACATAAACTCGCTATCAACATCATAGACAGTCCAAGTTGGGGGACCATTCCGGTTATCCACATCGACGACGAGGTCTAATGCCTTCTTAACTAGGCTGCGAAAAAAGCCTACAGGGTCATACCCTCCGTCATAGGAAGAGCATTCTCCATTACCTTGCGGGTTCCAGCCCGTCGGTTCTTCGTAATCGCTGCAGAATATATCTGTTCTTGGGGGAAGTTGGCCGGTATAACCATAATTAATAGCCATTTTATCATAGAACCCGACCTTAGCTTTGTAGCGATGGGGTCTTATTACATATTCCATAACCGAATAGCTAGTCGTATCGATAGTTGTATGGGGATCTGAAATATCTTCTCCCATAGCTGTTTCGCTTCCCAGGCTCCCTTTGAAGTTATGGCTCAGGCCCAAATTGTGGCCGATTTCGTGGGCAACCATGTTGCGAAAATATCCATACATATAACTGTCAAAAGTTTCAAAGAAAGGGATGTCATAGAACTCTAATCTCGCCATGAAAGGGTCATGGAACCGATCGTCGTTAGCAGGGGTGGTTAAGCCTAAATCTCCCAATGTGACGGAATATTTAGCCTTATCATTAAGTTTATCGAGCTGGGCTTTTAACTTTCTCCTTTCTGTGACAAGAAAATGGGTGGCATCTTCATCCTGACCTGAATGTCTCAGTCGATTTACTTCCCGCACGATGCCAAACCATTCGTGGTAAATCTCCATGATATATGGTCCCTGAATGAGAGTGTTTGCAGAAAAAATTTCTCCCGTAGCTGGGCTAGCCAGTGAAGGGCCTAAGCCACCGTAGGTGGCCCTGTTTTTTAAATCCCATTCAATTACATTGTAACGAGGGTCTCCCGCAACAATCCATTCTTCTGCTTCAGAGCCAGGTTCAATGAATTCGTAGCTAATAATTTGGCGTTCTGTTTGCAGGATCTCTTTAAATGCGTTGTTCCAATCCTCAATCCCTTTGATAAAAGCTGGGTGCCACTTTTCAGGAACCGCCTTAATATAATAATGAATTGGTGATTCAAAGGGAAAGTCGTCAAGAGCAAATCGAGTGATTAATGATTGATTTTGGCGATTGACCCCAAAAAAACCGACTCCTGGGGTAGGTTCACGAGGAGTAAAATAGGGGGCTAAATTTGATGTTAGCATCAGATACCATCGGCTGGTAACAATTATAGTATCGTCTAGATCTTCCGGTGGAGGGCTTGTGGGAATCATTGTACTAGCAATATCGAATACAAGGGTACCTTGGGAAAAATCGAAAAGATTAGCATAGGAGGATTGCTCTTTATAACCATATACAGATTGCATGTTCAATTTGGATGCAATAGTGGCAACATTGATAATCACAGACTGAGTTTCGCTATCGATGGCAACAACAGGAAAGCTAATGATGGTTTCCTTTGGATTGACCTCGTTACAGGAGGCGATGCATCCAATTAGCTGCAAGGTATATCTTTCTGCTGTATCTTGGGCCATATAGGCTTTAACGATAGTAGGACTAGTAGAAGACATTTTTGCATTCCCCAACTCTTGACTTTCAGAGTCGGAAATACCCGTAATGACCCCACCGTAAATAAGATTTTGGCCAAGAAGATAAAGGGGAATCCCCATAAGAAAAGAATCCTCTTGGGAGTCCCAATCCTGGTTTGTAAGGGGACCAGATAGAGCTTGTTTGTAGTTTTTCATAGGATTAGCATGGGTTTTAAGCCACTCTTTACCCTCTGTTGAGGAAGATTTGTAAAAACTATTGCCTTGGAGACCTTGTTGAAGTGTTGCATGGTCTAATATGCGAAAAGTCATATTAGCATCACCTATCATAGTATCGGTGCGGATCTCTTTTTTCAGCACGATGGGGGTGCGGTGCTGCAAGTTGATTTTATCTCCCCTACAGGCTGCAAGCAGCAATGCTGCCCAGCTAACTGCTATGATTTTACCAAAGTTCATGGCTGCTCCCAAAATATTTTTAGTGAAATTAGCTATTTATCATAGGGAAGAATGCTGGATATGGCAATGCACTGTTATGCTAAGACAAAAGGAATAGCTCTATCTTAAGAAGGAAAGATTCTTCATCTGGTTCAAAAGTCGGGTTGAGTCAAGCGCAACATCCCGACCTTATACGGTTGAGGTTATCTGAGCGTCTAAAACCTTAACCGCATACTAGAAGCCAATGGAGTATATGAGCCAAAGGGAGAAGAAAGCCATAAAAGCTCGCGCTGTAGGGCTGGTAGTTCCGCGAAACGAAGACACCAATAACCAGATTCCTAAAATGCTAATCAATAGCAGTTTCATGCTTCAACCTCCTTAAGGACTTGACCACTGGCTAGGGTCATTAGTCCCGAGAATAAAATACTGACTGCGATCCACTCCAGGTGTAGATCAATGGGGATCTCGAATGCCGCATGGAGCACTCCAAAGCTTTCCAAAGTAATAGGGGGGAAAATAAGACCTTCCACAAAGAGTAAAGCCCTCGTAGCTATGGATGCAAGAGAGATCCAACCTAAAAACTGGAGCACCGTTATAGGAAGTTTGTTACCACGCTGAAAGTAGGCGGTGTGAAGGGCGTCAATCACTTGACTGATGCTTAAAACGATAGGGCAGATTGTCATGATTAAAACTTGTGTGCCCCAAAATAAGTCACCGCCATGTCCAGGGTAATCGATATTTTCAACTTGGATACCGATCACGGCTAAAATAGAAAGTAAGGTAAAAAACAGCCAACTAATGCCGAAGTACAATAGCAGGCGAACCCCTTGAATTTGAAATGTGGTCCACTGGGACATTCTCATCATTTGAAACTGACCCTGTTGCCACTCTCGGTCTGAGCGAAAGGGTATTACAGTCATCATAATATAACCTATGGCTGCGAATGCTATAATTTTACCCCAAAGGGACATGAGTTTTATGCTAGATTCCATACTAAGAATTTTTTGTAGCTGGAAATCGGTGTCATCCATGCTTAAAGAAACTTTGAATTCCGAGTTAACTAATGAAGGATTCAAGCCAACCCAAATGGCTATTAAAGTGAGGGCTAGGATCAGTATTACGATGTGAGTACGGAGGCGGCGCCCTTCTAGCCAAGCTATGATTTTAAAAAGATTCATAACGAGGCCTCCATTTTATTTAACTCGATGAAATGATCTGTCATAGATTGCTTATACTCCCGCAGCTTTTCAGCAAATATGTCGCTGACAACCTCGCCCTGCTTTAAATAGATGCCACGATCGAAAAAACCCTCTATATCTTTGATTTCGTGGGTAGATATTAATACTGTGGAGTTTTCGTCCCAGTTTTCAATGAGAGTCTTAATAATAAGTGACCGTGACACCAGGTCGATTCCCGATAAAGGTTCGTCAAGGAGGTAGAGCCTTGCCTGACGTGACATGGTTGCCACAAGTCGCATCCTTTGTTGTTGTCCTTTGGACATTTGCGACATGGGTTTTTGAGGGACTTCAAGAGCGGCAAGCAATTCGTTGAATTTGCTTTCATTCACCCCTTTGTACATACAGCCCATATACTTTCTTATATCTTGAGGTTGCATCCAAGGATAAAAGCTCGCTTTATCCCCCAGATAGGAAATGTGCTCGCGCGCATGATGGGGGGAAGTGCCCATTATGCGGATAATCCCTGCATCCGGTTTGAGTAGTCCTGAGAGCAATTTAAGGGTTGTCGTTTTGCCGGAACCATTAAGTCCAAACAGACCGACCACCTGCCCCGAATTTAGATTAAAGTCAGCGTGGTGCAGGCCCTCTCCCCCACGAAATAGTTTCTTTACTTGCTTGAATTCAGCTATCATTTCGCCTCTCTTCTTCCAATTTCTTAATGGCTACTTCAGGGCTTATACCGAGGTCATGAATCTGTTTGAGATAAGACTGGTTAATCTCCCTAAGTAGGTTCAGTTTTAAGGAGCCAACGTTAGCGCTTTCCTTGACAAAGGTACCTAATCCGCGACGTTTTTCAATGATATCGCGCCTCTCCAGCTCTGCAAAAGCGCTGACCACGGTATTAGGGTTGATGCTGGCTTGGGATGCTAGCTCTCGCGCCGATGGCAGCTTTTCCCCAGGCAACCATTCACCACGCGCTATTTTATTAATCACCTGATCAGCGACTTGCATGTAAACCGGACCTTTTTTGAAATCAATATTCCACATCGCATCACCGAAGTAGTTAACTAGGTAACTAGTACACTAATGGTTTTTTCGTATCTTGTCTACAGCATCACCAGAAAAAAATCTAAGTATCTAAATATAAATAAGAAAAACAATAGAATTTCTATTAAATTAAGTTGTGGTGCTTAATTTAAATGGATTAGAAGCTAAGCATAGATGGTTTTAAGAAGGCTGCTCCTTACAAAGAATTAATGACGATTGCAAGAAACCACCAGTGTACTATGAAGCGTTACTTTCTAAAAATACTTGTCTTTACTGTTAAATGATATTAGTTGTCATTTTCAACTATAGATCGGCCGATATTAAAAATATTATGCTGATAATGAAAGTCAAAACCATAGAGGCACTTTAATTATGCAGATCTTACTAAATATGGCCCTATTCGCCATTATGTTTATCCCCGCCATTAAAGCTATGTCCAAGGATATTGTTGTTTATTCGGCACGGAAAGAGCACCTTATCAAGCCCCTTTTTGATAGTTACGAAAAGAAAACGGGAATAAAAATCAAATATGTTACTGATAGTGCGGCACCCTTGTTGGAACGGCTCAAAGGAGAGGGTAAGCGCACCATGGCCGACATCCTCATGACTGTCGATGCGGGTAACCTCTGGAATGCGGCAAACTCCGGGGTATTACAAAGCATATCGAGTAAGACCCTCAGCAACAATATCCCCGCTTATTTTCGAGACCCCGATAACCGCTGGTTTGGCCTTTCGGTTAGAGCCAGGACGATTGCTTACTCCACCGAGCGCGTGAAACCATCTGAACTCAAAGGATATTGGGATCTTGGTGAAGCGAAGTGGAAAGGCCGGTTGTGCTTGAGAACATCAAAAAAAGTATACAATCAGTCCTTAGTTGCCATGTTTATCGCTGAGGCAGGTGTTGCCAAAACGGAGGCACTCATCAAAAATATGGTAGGGAACCTTGCTACTAAAGTATTCTCGAACGATACTAGCTTACTGAAAGCCATTAATGCCGGCCAATGTGATGTTGGGATAGTAAACACCTACTATTTTGCCAGATTGCAGAGGGAGAATCCCAAGGTGAAGGTCAAGCTTTTCTTTCCTAAAAAGGCCCATGGTGGCGTTCACCAAAACGTTTCAGGTGCAGGTGTGACAAAATATGCGCCCCATAAGGCTGAAGCAATTAAATTTTTGGAATGGTTATCAAGTCCTGAGGCCCAAAGTATGTTTGCAGACATGAACTTAGAGTACCCTGTAACCAAAGGTGTGCAGCCTAATCCTCTGGTAAAAGCCTGGGGTGAGTACGAGGGTAATGATATGAATGTCAGTAGAGCGGGTGAACTCCAGGGCGAAGCTATCAAGTTAATGGATCGAGCAGGTTACCTTTGAAAAAACGCCGTCAATGCAAGACTTCTAGGGTCTGGTGCTATGCTAGTTACCTTGTCGGGGTATTGGTACTGTTACCCGTTCTGACGATATTAGCATCGTGGCTAATGCCTTTAAGCGAACACTGGGATCATATTATAACGACTATGCTTTCTAGGCTCGTTACTAATTCCTTACTATTGACGGGCATCGTGGTTATGGGGACGGCAACCATTGGTGTAAGTTTGGCTTGGATAACGGGGCAGATAGATTTTCCTGGGCGTAAGCTGTTTCGTAAGGTGCTAGTATTGCCTCTAGCTATCCCATCTTATGTTACGGGATTTATCTATTTGGGCATTTTTGATTATGCCGGGCCCGTTCCGCAGCTAATGCGTGGGCTAGGCTGGGGACAAGGCTTTTTCGAAATCCGATCCATGGGTGGAGCCGCTTTCGTCCTGATATTAGGCTTATACCCCTATGTATACTTACTGAGTCGTCAAGCTTTTGAGTCCCAAGGAAGTTCATATATCGAGGCAGCTCGCTCCCTAGGCGTTCCTTATGTAAAAGTATTTTTTAGCTTAGCTATTCCCCTGGCTAGACCTTGGATCTTTGGAGCCTTGTGTTTGGTGGCTATGGACTGCCTGGCAGATTTTGGCACGGTTTCTATTTTTGGAGTGAGTACTTTTACTACAGCTATTTACAAGGCTTGGTTTGGCTTTTTTTCGCCATTAACTGCGGCACAGCTCTCCTCGGGTCTATTATTGTTTATAGGGGCTATCATCTTTTTCAACGTTAAGTTGGGACAAAGGAAATCATATGTAGGACAATGGCGGTCTACTTCAGCTAAAACTCCCCGCTCTCCCTTTGTGGCTTGGGGGTGCAGCTTATTCTGCGCCACAGTGTTCAGTTTGGCATTTCTTATTCCCCTAGGGCAGCTGATAGTATGGGCTTGGAGTCATTGGCAGCAGAGCTGGTTGCATATGACCACCATTACGATGAACAGCTTTGTTTTAGGAGCTAGCACCGCTGTTTTAGTTTGTATGTGTTGTATAGGGTTAGTTTTTGCGCAACGTTTTTTCCCCATCAAAAGGATTTTTTTTGCAAACCGCGTGGCGGTTTTAGGCTATGCGCTACCTGGTGCTGTTCTAGCCATTGGGCTCTTTTTACCGCTCGTAAAGCTCGATCACTTTATCGCTGATTTTTGGGAAGGTTTGTGGGGCTGGGACCCCGGCTTACTTCTAACGGGTACTATTTTTGTTGTGCTCATGGGCTTAACTATTCGTTTCATGGCTGTGGGCCATGCTTCCATTTCCTCTGCCCAAGAAAGAGTGTCACGGCGCATTGATGAAGCTGCTATTAATTTTGGAGTTTACGGATGGCAACAGATCAGGGACATTCACCTTCCCATTATTTGGAAGAGTGTGATGGGAGCGTGGGTTTTAGTTTTTATAGATACTATTAAAGAAATGCCTCTAACTTTAATGACCCGTCCCTTCGGCTGGGATACCCTCTCTGTAAAGATTTTTGAGTTGATTAGTGAAGGGGAGTGGGAACGAGCAGCATTACCCGCTTTGCTGCTGGTATGTTTAAGCTTGATTCCTGTTGTGATTTTGAAAAAGGAGGGGTGATAATTGTCAAGGGTAGTGCTACAGATTGAAAATCTTGTTCATTGCTATGGACAGGAAACTATTCTCGACCATGTGAGCTTGAAAGTGGAGGAAGGGCAGATCGCTTGCCTCCTAGGGGCTAGCGGGTGTGGAAAGACAACCCTATTAAGATGTATCGCGGGCTTTGAAACAGTTGTTACCGGGACCATCACAATTAATGGCTCTTTGGTTAGCTGTAAAGGACATCATTTGCCACCAGAAGAGCGTAAGATAGGACTCGTATTTCAGGATTATGCTTTATTTCCACATCTGACCGTTCGTGAGAATGTAGGGTTTGGTATACGCCATCTCAACCGCCATATTGCAGATAAAAAAATTAATGGCCTACTAGAATCCGTGGACATGCAGAAGTTTGGTAGTCGTTATCCTACCGAGCTGTCTGGTGGCCAGCAGCAACGTGTTGCGTTAGCGAGGGCTTTAGCTCCAGAGCCTGACTTGCTTTTATTGGACGAGCCTTTTAGTAATCTAGATTCAAATCTACGTGAGAAGATGAAGTATGAATTGAAAGCTTTGCTATCGCATTTTGGAGTTACAGCCATTTTAGTAACCCATAATCAAGATGAAGCTTTTGATATTGCTGATAAGATTGCTGTTATGGAGCGCGGAAAGCTCTTGCAATGGGGAGATTCTTATACCCTATATCATCAACCTGCCAACAAATCTGTCGCTCAGTTTCTGGGAGTCGGAATGTTTTTGCCGGCAAAGATTACTCCTGAAGGTAGTTTGGAAACAGAAATTGGCACCATATCTTCAAATGTTGGCTTGAAGGACTTACTTGGTCAAGATATTTCAGTTTTACTGCGCCCTGATGATGTGGTTCATGACGATAGTTCTAATACCCTTGCTCGCTTGGAGAGAATCGCGTTTAGGGGAATGTACCAAATATACTATCTTAGCTTGCCTAGTGGGAGCTTGATTTACTGTTTTACGTCAAGCCATCACCTTGAACATAAAATTGGTGATAGCATTGGTATACGTCTGGATTTAAAGCACATCGTTATTTTCAATGGACGCCAAGCTATTCTAAAAAATATTAGCTATCTTGATGCCTGATTGATTATACTATCCTCCATAAGAAGCTTTCGAAAGTATCTATTGTGTCTTGCATTTTGTTGTTGATCAGATTAAACAGGGCGTCTCGTTTTTGCTAGTTAATTTACTTACGAAAATATGTTGTGCTTAAAAAAGGTAGTCCATAAATGACGAAAATCGATGCTGAAAAACTTCTCCAGTACATATCTAAGGTATTCAAACCCCACCCTTGGCATGGAATTCAGGCTAGGCCCAAGGATGATGAGAAGCTTGTGAACGCCTATATTGAAATTGTACCTACTGATCGCGTCAAATATGAAATAGACAAAGACAGCGGTTATCTTATGGTGGATAGACCCCAGAAATTTTCCAATATCGTACCGTCTTTATACGGTTTTATTCCTCAAACATATTCAGGAGATAAACTGGCTGCGTATACACAGCAAAAACTAAAGCGTGACGACTTATTTGGTGATGGCGATCCCTTAGATCTCTGTGTCTTCACTGAAAAACCGATTACCCATGGGGATCTGATTCTGAAGGCGATTCCTATAGGTGGCTTTCGTATGATTGATGATGGGGAAGTCGATGATAAAATCATAGCAGTTCTCAAGGATGACCCCATCTATAGCCTATGGAAAAGTGTGGAGGATTGCCCTCCTTCCATTATCGATGGCTTACGACACTATTTTCTAACGTACAAGGAAATTCCTGGGACCAGCAAGAAGACGAAAATTGAAATTACTGATATTTATGATGCTCAAGAGGCGAATCAAATCATTCGATTATCCCAAGAAGACTATGCTGATAAGTATGGTTTTGCCGCGTTCTCCGAATTGCTTTGACCCCTGTGCTATAGCTGTCCTAGTGCCGCACTAAAGTGACAAAAATCGTCCATAACAGTTAAGCGGCGACTAGTTTAGTGTCGTGTACGGCTAAGAGCATGCGAATCAAATATAATAGAGGCCTTGAGGTCAAAGCCCCTATTGAATCGAAGGTCATAGACTGGCTAAGTTTTTGAGAGCTCTATCTTTTATAGTTACCATATTCTGAGTTTTTACGAAAAAGAATTTTATGAGAAACCAAACATCATAGATTTTTTACTTATTTATTGTTAAAGGTAATAAAATATTTTTGGGCCAATGGATAATAACTGGAATTTGAAAAGTTCAGTCCAGGAATTCCTTGGTGTGACATGGTGTGGCTAGTACCAAACGGCGCAATTAGAAATCACAGGTAGTCTTTTACTTTATTATTTAATAGAATCGGCTTAGATCTATCAAGTTGCTGTTGGAGATGAATCATTGGCGCGTGTTCTCATTTGTATAGCCCTATCTTACTTACAGTTCAGTTGTAGTATAAAAACTTTTGCCATCCGCCAGCTTGGTCCTATACTTGCTGATGCTTCTCCAAAACTACAGCACGAAAAAAACTGGGAGTTTTTTAAAAATGCTACACCAGGGTCGCTGCAGTTGGTTGAAATTCTGCTTGAAAGCGATCCTGGCAACAGAGAGCTGTTAGCTGTTTTAACCAAAGGCTTTGCTGCCTATGGCTACATCGTAAACGATACGGAATATCTACTCGATAAATTAGCTGAGGAAGATGAATCTCAAGCGAAGAAACGAGCTATCTTTAATTTGTCCAAGGGTCTGCACTATGGGCTTAGCTACCTACAAGACAAGGGGATTGATCTTCCAGGAATGTTTGCTGCAGCAAGACAGGAGCAGAGTACTTCCTATTTTGACGAGCATCTTGACCCTGATGAAATCTTAGATCTTGAGACCGCTTTTTTTACAGGAACTTCATGGCTTTTGCTAGCAAACTTGCGGAAGGATAATATTGAATTAGTTGGGCAGATCAGTACTGCTTTTGAGCTGATCAATTGGGTTTGCCACCACGATCCACATTTTCAAAGCGGGCTCTGTACGACAATGACAGCGGTTTTTCATTTAGCGAGACCTAAAGCTTTAGGAGGAAAGCCAGAATTAGCTCTGAAGTTGTTGCAAACTGCCATGAAACGACACCCCCAGAATCTTTTAATTCCTGTTACTTATTTAGAGTGGTATGTAGTGCCCTTTGCTAAAGATAAGGAGTATAGGGAGTTAAAAAAATCGTTACAGCAGCAGTTTGCGGTATTTAATGAGAGCTATTTTGTTCCTGGGACGGAGAGGGATGGTCAAAATAACCTGCTTAATTTATTCAACGCAATGGCTGAAAAGCGATTCTTGACCTTAGTAAAATTTGAAGACGAACTTTTTTAGGGAACAACAATGAGAAATTTCTGGCTAAGTCTTTTTGCTATTTGTCTGGGCACTCCGGTATTTGCCAAAACATATAAAATTGGCACCATGATACCTGAGGGAACAAGCTATAGTAATTTGCTTAAGGAGATGGGTAAAAAGATCAGGAGTGAAACCAAGGGAAAGGTTAAATTTAAGTTTGTGATGGGTGGTGTTGCCGGTGACGAACGCGATGTGGTGAACAAAATTCGTGTCGGCCAATTTCATGGTGGGGTTTTTACAGCAAAAACTATAGCTGACGCCTATGGCGATGTGCGGATCATGGAGATCCCTTTTTCATTTAAGGATCGTTCCCACTCACAGCAAGTGTTGAAGGATTTCATGCCCCACTTTGAAAAAGGCTTGCGGAAGTCTGGCTTTGAATCCCTGGGCCTTTATGAAACTGGAGAGATTTATATGGTATCAAAGAATGATATCAAGGATGTCAAAGGTTTAAAGGATCAGAAGCTGTGGCTTTATAATGGGGACAGTCTTGCTGAAGCATTTATAAAGTCGATGGATCTCGTGGCTGTACCAGTGACCCTTCCTGATGTGCTCTCATCTCTTTCCACTGGGCTTATCAATACGGCCTATGCACCATCGATCGGTATCGTCGCTTTACAGTGGCAGTCTAAGGTGTCTTATCTTATCGAGCCCCCCTTCGCATACCACTTCCAGGGGTTTTTACTCAGCTCTAGAGCATGGCGAAAAATTCCTATCGACATTCAAAAAACCGTTAAAAGAATTACCAGTGAATATGCAAAAAAAATTAGCGACGATAATATTAAGGAAGCAGCCAAGGCACTTGCTATCATTAAAAAACAAGGTGTAAAAGTGATTCAGTGGCCTGCTAGCGATTTGGAAAAACTAAAATCAATACGGACAGGTGTGCTCAAAGAGTTAACAGGGAAAGTTCTTTCCCAAGACATAGTTAAACAATTTAAGACGAAAATGTAGCTGTATGAAAAAAATAGTTCGCTACATTGGTGTAGCTGATGAATTCTTGGATAAGTTCTGTACATGGGGCTTATTTGTGAGTTTGGGGGTTATGATTGGTTTAACACTACTAAACATAGTGTTGCGCTGGTTTTCTACAACCATTCTTTGGGTAGAACCCTTTGTTAGGCAACTCGTATTTCTATCAGCTTTTTTAGGTGGGGCTCTCGCTACAGGCTCACGTTCTCATATAGCTATTGACTTAGTGGGCAGAATCTTAGAAGCCCTTGGTTGGAAAACTGTGAAAGGCATCCTGGATAAGATTATCCTTGGGTTCTGTATCTTTGCCGTTTTCTGGTTAGCGTATGCGGGATATCAGTTTACTTTGGTAGAAATGGAATACGGTAAAGAGGAGTTTCTGGGTATCCATAGCTCTGTTCTGGTCGCCATTGTACCTTTTGGCTTGTTACTGATCGGATTTAGATTCTGCTACCAGTTACTGGCAAGTATTGTAAAGAACTAGGCTGGGGACAATTTTGGCTACGTTAATTTTTATTTCAATTGTTATACTAGCGTTATTTGGCGCTCCTATTTTTGCTGTATTCTCGTTATTGGCTCTTTTTGCTTTTTACTTTGCTGATGTGCCAAGTTCTGCTGTGGCTGTAGAAATGGTGCGACTCTCCAACCATCCTACCTTGTTAGCCATACCAGTTTTTACCTTTGCGGGATATATTTTAGCCGAATCAAAAACTCCTGATCGGCTTTTGCGCTTAGCTCAAGCTGCTCTAGGTTGGCTGCCTGGAGGGGTTGCTATTGTTAGCTTACTGGTCTGTGCAATTTTTACAGCCTTTACAGGTGGAAGTGGGGTAACCATTATTGCACTTGGAGGTTTGCTGTTACCGATTCTGTCAAAGCAGGGCTACAGTGAGCATTTTTCTTTGGGATTGATTACAGCATCTGGCTCATTAGGTTTACTTTTCCCACCATCATTACCAATTATTCTTTATGGCTTGGTTGGAAAGGTTGATATCGATCGATTATTTTTAGCTGGCATTGTGCCATGCTTTGTTTTGATAGCTATTCTATCCTTATATTCCATTTGGCAAGGCCGCAAAAGTAACTCTCAAAATCAAAACCGCGAGCATTTTAGTTGGGGTTCATTGCGTACCGCGCTGTGGGCAGCCAGGTATGAGCTGCCGATACCGGTCTTTGTCCTCGTAGGAATATATGGGGGATTTACGACAGCCTCGGAGACATCGGTAGTTGTAGCGGCTTATGTCCTAGTGATGAACTGCTTCCTATATGATGATTTGAGTATGTTCCGTGACGTCCCTAAAATAGCCAGAGATAGTATGACCCTTGTGGGTGCTATCTTGCTTATACTTTGCTGCGCTTTAGGGTTTGTCAATTACATTATCGATGAAGATGTTCCCATGCTCATTCTTGACTTCATGAAGCAGCATGTTGATAGTCAGCTCACCTTTTTACTTTGCTTGAATGTATTTCTATTAATCGTTGGCATGATGCTGGATATATTTTCTGCAATTGTAGTGGTTGTTCCCATCATCGTACCCATTGCCGCAGAGTTTGGTGTCGATCCTATACATTTAGCCGTGATTTTCCTCACCAATCTTGAAATAGGCTATCTTACCCCTCCGGTAGGTTTGAATCTTTTCATTTCCAGCTATAGGTTTAATAAACCTGTAACAGAAATCTATAAATCAAGCATTCCTTTCTTAATTCTACTGATTATTGGCTTGGTTGTTATTACCTATATTCCAGCTATAACACTGATGTGGGAAAAATAAACGCTATTTGAAACTAGCTGCTAGCTTTAAAGCCTTTTCCAAGGTTATTTTGGGAAAGGTTTCTAAAGATGTGATCGGGCTACAATTAAATACCCTAATATGATTCAGATTCAGTTTGTGACGAGCTCGCTCAAAGTCCCGTTTCATAAGTGGGAAATCTGTTTCTGAGAGGCGGGTGGCCCGATAGTCGCGACCAAAAAAATGACTGAGGTCGCGGGTGACTTGTAAATCTAATCCCAAAAAAAATATCTGTTTAAAGCCCATATATACAGCAATTTGGAGTGCGTAATAGGCAATGCTATGACCCGTATAAATGCCTTCTTCTAGATCAAGGCTAAAACCGTCAAGGCCTAAGTAGTCTATCATAGTTCCCCACGGACGCCCTTTGAGGGTTATCAAAGAGGGGTGATACTGCAAATCTGTATATTCAGAGAACAAGTTTTGGTCAGTCATACAGTGGTATTGGCTATGAGGGTATTTCAAAAAGGATCGATTAAGGCCAATAACTATCTGAGAATCCAAGCACGAAAGGTCTAAGCTGGCTAAACTAGGTCCTGAAGCCAAAATAAAGACACTCTTACCTTTGTGACAGTTTTTAAAGCTTTTAATCGATGGGTAACGAAAACAGCAATTTCTAAATTGATAGGAGGAAACGCGTAAGGATTGGCTTTTCTCATGTCCGTATAGGTATACACCCCAAATACACTTCCCCTCAGTTATTAAATGGGGTTCTGAGACTAGCGAGCTTTCCTCATCCATTTCTTGAAGCAGCTCCCAGTGTTCAAGATTATAACGTGAGCAGTCTGCAATAACAAAACAAGGTTGCTCAGCTTGTGAGTCAGAAGCAGCTATAAAAATGTTATTACGATAGCTCATTGCACAATACCAGTTCAGATTATCAGGGATGTGGGTATCTTGAGGTGATTGCCATGTTTTACCGGAATCCTCAGATAAACTCATAAAAGTTTTTTTATTGGGTGATGAGTCCTTATAGAGAATCCCCCATGAGGTCTCTGCAAACTTTAAAAGCTGTACTTTAGGTCTTGTGTTGCAGTGAAGTTTATAGGCTACGTTCCAGGTGTCACCATTCTTCGTTTTCAGTAAAAGTATATGATTTTCAGTATATTGAACTGCAATGAGATATAGGCAGTCTGTTGTAACTATGGGTGAATTTACAAGTGATATGTTTTTCGGCAGTTGAATGGGGAGGGGGTCTGTAAAACTATGTCCGTTATCATAGGAAATTAGCATGTAATTTGTCGTATTTTCATTAAGGTCATTTCCTTTTATACCAAAGAATACATAAAGTTGATTATTCCAATAGCAAGTGACGAGCTGGGAAGGTAGCCTTCCTTGAAAATGAAATACTACTCTGGGATCTTGCCATTTTTGGTCCGCATATTGAGAAAGGGCTATGGCTACAGAGTTTGAATGCTTTTGATAACAGCTAAAAACACAGATTATCTGGCCAAATGGTGTACAAATTATGGATGGATTAGCAGCACCATCAAAAGTGTATGGTAGGCTAATATTGCTTTTATCCATAAAATAATCCTTGGCTAGCGTTTTTATAACACTAATATGAATAATGGTCCCGACTTTGTGTTACTTCGGCAAAAAAAACACACTCATTAACCATGGTTAACCGAGATCATTTATTTTGCCTGATGTTTGCCTTCGTTCCCACTCAATGTTATTAGGGCATGCTAAAGATTTTCCTCACTGAATTTTAAGGTTTTGGCTATAGGGTAGTTTAGGGTATTACTTGTACGAGTCCTAGAAAATTATTTTTTTTCGAAAAGAATTTTACATTGAATCAATTCATCAGCGCTCATTTTTAAAGCGTCAGCGATAAAGCGTGAAGCGGCATTGAAGTCCTTTGCGCTATCCCATATCTGCAAATATATGTTCAGTAGAGTCGCATACTGGTCGTCACCTTCACTTTCCAATGGAAGTGAACCCTGTTGTTTGCATATTTCATTGTAACTAAAACTTTGGGATGCAAAGTGCAATTCCCAAAAAAGCAGTCCAAAAAAAGCTTTGAAAACTTCGCGGTTATCGCTCAGGTTTTTTTTTATTTCATTAAGTTGTCGTAAATTATCGTGTTTTTCCAATGGGTCTCCTTTAACTATAAAAATCCAAACTTATGACACAGATTTGAGTAGTTATCAAGTCTCTGCTCCTGAAAATTCTGCTGGGCATGGTGCGCAGTTAGTATATGTTAAAATTAGCATACTCTTATAGGATTTAAAGGTTGCGGATTTTACTTTACTTATTGTTATATACCATCCCCTTAGACTTTGCTGAAGCTCAGGTGGAGGAGGTACAAGCCAAACTGTGGACTGGTCAGGAATTGTCCTCTGGTCAAAGTGTATTGGCTTTAAACCTTATTCCCAGTAAATCCTTACTGAATAAGGGTGTTAGGGCTGCAGTATTAAAGCTTTTCGCTGCAAAGAGTAAAAAGATATACTCTCTAGAATATAATATGAGTATGGATTACAAGAGGGGAGGTAAGTTTTGGATTTTACCTATTGACTCCTATAAAATTTTGCAGTTAATTGCTAGCACTTCAAATGAAATTCTCCAATTTCAAGGACCTCACTCAAAAGGTTTTCTTATCACTCCAGAATCTGTGAGTCAGGTAGAAAGATGGTTTGTCATAGAAAAAAGTGGGCACAAGTTATCTTTAATTCCCAGGCCAAAGAAATCCCGTAAGCAAACCTCAAAGACAAGACTTGGGAAAAAAGTCAAAAAAACACCGCTTTTGCCAAGTAGTAGAAGCAAATCGGTAACTAACAAAGTGACTTCCCCTCCGGTATTACCCAGTAAAGGGCAGGTTAAAGGGGGCACTATGGCTCCTCCTTCATTACCTAGTTTGAAAAGAGAACCAAAACTTTCGAAACCGACCTCAGAAAAGCCAGTAAAAAAGTTGTCAGGAAGAAAAATTCAAAATGATGTTATCACTATACCTAACCGACCGCAAAGAACCCGTCCTAAAATAAATTTGAAGAAAAATCAAACCTCTAGAGAATTTAAAGATATAAGAGCGGTTTATACTTCCAAGCAAACAATATCAATGTTTTATAAAATAGATTTGAAAAGGTATAATCTCTATGCAGTAAAGATGCAAAAGGTTATTGATCGGGAGAACCAGAAATTACGCCAATGTTATAGTGATAGCCTGGAAGATAGGAGTGATGTAAAGGGAAGTATTCATTTTAAATTTTTGTACTCCAAATCAGAGAAGACATTTCGTAATTTGAAGGTTGTAAAACAAACTGTAAACGACCCTAAATTTGTTGAGTGTGTTTACTGGAAAATAGCGGCACTGAGTTTTCCTATTCAAGTTGATATCATCGGAGATTTAACATTCTATTATGATTTAAAATAGGTAAATATATGAATAATATCAATACTAAGCCATCCAAAAGGAAGCTTACTGGTTTTATCCTTATGCCAATGGTTCAGGCAAAAATTGGTCTTTATAGCATTTTTCTATCTGTTCTCTTGGTGGTGGCTATTGCATTGATCCTCTATACGAACTTCGCTGAGTTAGTGAGTTCCATAATTCTACTTACAGATGCTCCTGAAGAAGTAAAAGCTATATTTGCAGACTACTGGAGTTACACTCAGGTATGGGTATATGTTTCTTTAGGTATTTACGTTGCCGCAATGTTAGCTGTCAGTTGGTGGTATACCCATCGGTTCGTAGGGCCATCTATTGCCTTTAAAAAGCACTTAGAGGAAATTGCGGAT
>JBNKNM010000040.1:0-35106 GCA_050293845.1 Pseudobacteriovorax sp.
TTGCTAGTGGTCTGGTCAACTAGTCTCCCTTGCGAGTCACCTCACAAGCCCCCTCCTTTAGGTGGGGGTAATTGACCTAGCGTCTTTGCTAGAGCGCCTCTGTATGGTTTTGCTCATCGCGTTAACTCTAAGTCACAAATTGTAAATGCCTTGAGTGCCGGAGCTAATGGTATTGAATTGATATTTGTTATAGTGCCTCTCGTAAAATTTGGTATGTTAGCCATAATTTGTTTCTATGAGAAATGGCGTTTTCATCAGCTCAGACAAAAAATGTAATAATATGAAAGCAAGGCAATCCCGCTTACAGTCTATATGACAGCATTAAAAACTTAATACCAAGCGCTTTTCAAACAATATCATGCTGTGAGAACATACTCCCTATGTCTTGAGACAAACCTCCCATAGGTAACTTTTACTGCATTTGTCCACTGTTAATTTTCATGACAAGTGACGATAATATAAGAAGCCGTTTCTTACCAAATATCGAGGCATTCCATGGAAAGCGATAAGACTAGAGTTTATGACTTACCAACTAGAATATTTCACTGGTTCTTTGCAGCTTCGTTTTTGACGGCCTATTCCATAGGACAGTTTGTAGATGATGAGTCTATGATCTTCCCCTATCACAAGTTAATCGGCCTTGTTATGGTGTTTGCTGTACTTTTGAGAGTTATCTGGGGGATTGGGGGCAGTCACTATGCTAAGTTCACTTCATTTAATTTCCGCTTTAAGGAGCTGCAGGGGTATTTTAAAGCACTTTTGCAATCGCGAACGAAGCGCTATCTTGGTCATAATCCGGCTTCAAGCTATGCAGCAATAGCAATGTTTGCTATGGCTTTGGGGTTAGGCTTTACGGGAGTTATGATGAGCTTAGGCATAAATCGTCACTTTTTCGAAGAGGTACATGAGACTCTGGCCAGCTTGTTACTTGCTTTGGCTGCCTTGCATTTAGTGGGAGTGATCTTTCATGAAATTAGGCATCACGATGGATTGTTTTTTAGTATGATCACTGGAATAAAACAGAGTATTACCGGTGCAAAATCTATTGCGTCAAGTCATATAACCTCTGCAGTGGTATTTGTTTTATTGCTGCTAGGATTTACTGGTTACCTTCAAAAGAACTATGATTCTCAGAATCAAGAACTTAGTATATTCGGTAAAAAACTGCAGTTAGGTGAAGACGAGCATGAAGAAAAAGATCATCACGGATACGATGAATATGACGACGATTGATTTCGAATTCTACTCTTAAGAGGCTAGATAGGCTTGGCCGTAACCCCTCTTTTAGCTCGAAATAACGCTATCTAAATTAAAAAAGACCATATAAGACTGCATATATACTATATCTTTCAATCAGGAATTCTCTGGCATTTTTATTGCTTCATTATATTAAGATGTTTTTTCTGGAAGGGAGGACGTGATGAAAACGGTATCAATTTTAGCGATAGCGTTTCTGGTTTCAGCACCTCTTTTGGCACGAACTGGTCGTGGTTGCTGTAATAGCGGTGGTTGGGGTGCCAACGGTCGTTATTCAAGAATGTATAATCCTGCGACTGAACAAACGCTTACGGGAGAGGTGGTTTCTGTAAACTATCAAGTTCCTATGAAGGGGATGAGTAAAGGGCTGCACGTTATTCTAGATGTTGAGGGGACTAAATATGATGTGCACGTTGGTCCACAGTGGTTTCTTGACAAACAAGATACCGGCTTAGCGGTTGGTGATAAAATTTCTGTAACGGGGTCATATACGTCAATAATGCAAAAAGAAGCACTGATAGCTAAACAGCTTGTAAAAGGTGGTAAGGTGTTAGTTTTAAGAGAAGACACAGGACGCCCTATTTGGGCTGGATGGCGTGGTAGAGGTCAGTGGAGAGAAGGGCGCCGGTAGATCTTGCTCCATCACTCTAACCTCTAAAAAGCAATGGCTTTGCCATTGCTTACCACAGGATTATACGGTTCCCATTTATATAAGGAATAACAAAAATGGAATCTTTACCCCATATCTACCAAGTGTCATTGTCTCAATCGGATCATTTAGTTAAAACTGATGGTGAGAATGCACCAAGTATTTTTGGAGGCGCTCCCCCTCAATTCGGTGGTAGCCCTGATAATTGGTCACCAGAGCTGTTACTCATGGCATCTATTGGACAGTGTTTATTCTTAACTCTGGTTTCTATTGCCAGAGCTTCTCGTTTTGCATTTCAATCTTACGAAAGTCGTATTAATGGCAAACTTGAGAAAACATCCCATGGCCTAGCCTTTACCAGCGCTGCGATCGAAATATCTTTTGTTTCAGATGACGAATTAAAGGCCAAGAAATTGATTGAGAAGGCTGAGAAAAATTGCCTAATTTCTAATTCTCTGAACTTTCCAGTTACTGTATCTTTTCAGCATATATCAGCGTAAGGAAGCTATATGCTGAAATAATCTCCAATTCAGAAGATTGCTCAACTCTAGTCGAATTAACTTGAAACTCTGGAACGGGGTTGTCCAAAAGAAGCGTGCTTCTTGTGTTGGTATGACTATAACAAAGCTAGTATCACTGCAAAAGTACTGAATTTTATATGGTTCACAAACCTTTCGATTTAAGACGAAATTACTTGCCCTTTTTCCAATCAATATTAGTATGATAGTCTATTGCAAATATTAGGTTTAACTTATATTGGATAGGTTTATGAAAAAATTAAGCATCTGTTTGGCCACTCTTCTAGCGATAGTTTTGAGTGGTGAACTGGTAGCAGGACAAAAGGTCAATTATAAGGTTGGTAAAGAGACATTCGAAGGGTATTTTGAAAAGTCTAAAGGCAAAAAATCCAAAGGCTTAGTACTTATAATCCATGACTGGGATGGTCTGACAGCTTACGAAAAAAAACGCTCACAGATGCTTGCAGCTGCTGGTTATGACGCCTTTGCCATGGATTTATATGGCAAAGGCGTACGCCCTGTAGAAGCTAAAATGAAAAAGGCGGAAACCGCAAAGCTATACAAGGACCGAAAAAAAATGCGCAATAGGATCCTAGCTGGTGTGAAAGCAGCAAAGAAGTACTCTTCTAAACCAGCAGTACTTATGGGTTATTGCTTTGGTGGGGCGGCCGTACTCGAATTAGCGCGATCTAGCAAGGCACCGCAAATTAAGGGCTATGCGACCTTCCATGGGGGATTAGCCACTCCCCCAGGACAAAAATATACTAAGTCAGCTCCTATTTTTATCGCTCATGGGGGAGGTGATTCCTATATACCCCTTGAAGATGTGTCCAAACTAGCGAAACAGTTAGAAGCAGCAAAAATTGAGTATGAGGTTGAAATCTATTCAGGGGCTCCCCATGCTTTTACAGTTTTGAATGCTCCGTCCTATCGGAAACATGCAGATCAAAAGTCTTGGCGCTCATTTATGGCATTTTTGCAAAAAAACATTTAATGCTCTCATTAAATACACCGGAAATTATATGTAGTATGTTTTGAAGATGGCCTCTTTGGGAGGCTGATCCTAACGGGGATTGGAAATGAAGTTCTCATGAGTGACAGTCGCTCAGTGATTGCACCTTGGTTTAGGTTTCGCATTAAAGAGAACTTGCGATTTATTCAAAAAAAATAGGGTATTAACCCTCAACTTTAAATAAATTATTTTTCCTCTTCGATAATCCCTCTGCATTAATATACTCGCTTTGATAACATTTCTCCCTACTTCGCTAAGTTGATCAAGAAAATTATTCTCTAGTCCGAGGCACTCCGTGACTTTGGTCCTCATGAGATTGCTTTTAAACAGGTTGGTTAATCTAATGAGTTTGCAAATTTTACAGAAAAGGAAGGGATTATGAATTCATCAAAGGCTTTAGAGGTTATGCAAACTGATGACTTCAAACTGGAGTGGAATGATAAAGGTAGTGGAGGAAGAATGGATGGATCTTTTTGGAGGCCTATTCCTCCTAAGGGCTTCTATTCGATCGGTGACTATGCTCAGGGTAACTACGGTTCCCCTGCAGGAACAGCGCTGGTTGTGAAGCCAATAGAGGAGAATGCAATCGCTCATCCCACCGACTATGAAAAAATTTGGACAGATCGGGGCTCAGGTGCTCATAAAGATGGTTCCTTTTGGAGGCCCCTACCACCAAAAGGCTATGTAGCTTTGGGTGTTGTTGCTAACTTAGGACATGGCAAACCGGATGTCAATGTCATGGTGTGTATCAGAGAGGATCTTGTGGTCGATGGCCATGTCGGTTCGCTTATATGGAACGATGCGAAAACAGGAGCCAAGCATGATTTCAGTGCTTGGTCGATACTACCAAATTCCAGTGAAGGGCTTACAGGAGGAAACTTCATTGGTGTAGCTACCCATAACAAGCCCAGTGCTTCCCCTGTATTTCACTGCTTGGATTCCAGGAAGGTCATGTTCCCTTCTGCACCTTCGCTGAGTGAATTATCCGAGCTCGCCAATAAATATGCGCCTATCGTGTATTTTGAAAAAGAAGAGCATTACTACATGTGTTCGATTGAATACTTCCTTGAAAATGCGCAGCTTTTAGATAAAAATACTAAGAAAACTAGCACTGTTACACCGGAAAATATTCCCACCGGAGCTGCAAATAAAGACAAGTATCAATTGATATTAAGCAACAAAGCCTGTCGAGCAGGTAGCTTAGCCGATGCTAAAACTTACGTTCATGCTATGCCCAGCTCTGCCTATACCACTGATTTACAATACTGGTTCCTTTATACGTATAATGGACCCGGTACTGCAAGAATCAAATGGTTAGTAGCTGACACGACTGTTCATAGCGGCAATCCCAGCCTAACACCATTGGGAGAGCATGAAGGGGATTGGGAGCATGTAACAATCCGCATCAGTAATCTTACACGTCAAGTTGAAAAAATATACTTTTCTCAGCATGGAGATGGAGCTTGGGTTGATGCTGACGATATTGAGTTTCAAGGAAAGCAGCCCATTGTTTATTCATCAAAAAATGGGCATGCTAGTTATCCTCACGTAGGATCTAATTATACGGAACACCGAAAATATGGGGCTGGTTTTCTGACAGCTCTCGAATTTTTTCTCAGAAACGATACTAATAAAGGAAGAATGAAAAATTTTGCTACTTGTACTGAAGTGGTCTCTGCGGATTATTTAGGAAGCGACAAACCAGAGGAACCTCGCTGGCTCAATTATTTAGGTCGCTGGGGTGCAAGCACTACGGTACATCTTTCTGAAAAAACTGTTGAGGATGTTATCAAAGCCGCATTCGGTCCTATCATTGGTGGGGTGATTAATCATCTCTCCTTGGTAGGGAAGCTAGCCAAAATACTTTTGTCTCATTATGTCACTGAAGATCAGGATGGACCCACAGCACCAAAAGCCAAGGGTGAATGGAGTAAAGCAGAGAGTGAAGAGCAGCAAAAGCTTGCCGCTTAAAGGATTCTGGCGAGGGAACACCCTCGCCTCTAAGTTTAAATTTCTAAAACCTTCCCCCATAGCTAAAGATAGTGCAATTATAGTAAAAAATAAGCCAGTTTAGCTTATATGTAGGTAGATAAACTCTAACCTAAGCCCGAAAAATCAAATTGGAAATTCCATGAAAGCCTTGGTTGCATTGACAGCGAACGGATGCTAAAAGTGCAATCGCATTGGGGCGTACGACAATATGTGGCCGGATTAACCCCTGTTAATAGGCGCTCATTTTTTGTTGCAGCCAAGCAGAGTTGGGCCATTTTTCACATCTAGGCTCTAATAGCTAGTATCTGAATTGAGTATGACAAATATTTTGTTTTAGATATTGAGCATATTCTTGCACATAAAAATCGTTTATTTGACCAGGAGTACTTATGAAAACACGTCTATATTTATTTTGTCTGATAATGATAGCTGCTACTGCCTTACATGCGCGCAGTACTAGTAAGGAAATTGCGATCAGTCTCAGTCCAAAGATCTGTAAGGTCATCAACAAAGCGTTAGCATCTGGTAGCATTCCCACACCAGAGCAAGTGGCAAAAGATGCGTATTGCGCTAAATTGCTTATGGAGCAGCATGCACCTTCCGGTGCTATCACCATATTTGGTTCCGCGCGAGCGAAGCCGGGTATGGAAAGTTACGACATGACGCGTGAATTCGCTAAGCTTTGGACTAAGTCCTATGGAAACGAGTTCCCCATCATGACTGGCGGAGGACCGGGTATCATGGAGGCTGGTAATCTAGGAGCCACTGAGGCCAAAGGGAAAAGCTTGGCTATCGGTAGTCACTTCCTTGGCGGGCAGGAAAAACCAAACAGATATTCAAGCTATGGGTATATGTCTTATAGTTTTGCCCAGCGTGAAGCTGATCTGGTAGATTATGCAGCTGCCATCGTGGTCGCTCCAGGTGGATTTGGTACCGAATGGGAAATTTTCGAATCCCTCTCTAAAATGCAAACTCGCAAAAAAGCACCTGTGCCCCTTGTCCTCCTAGGGGGTAAAAAACACTGGCAGACTCTATGGAATCGTGTGCAACATCTGGATCAGATTAAAACCATTAGCCATGCTGACCTTAGCCTTATCACTTTCGCTGATGATGCTCAAAGTGCTGTCAAAGTGATTGCTAAACACCTTAAAAAAACTAAGTAGGCATGTGATATGGAACATGAAAAACAAAAAAAAGGTGTCGGAACCTTTCCTCAATGGTTAGCTGGTCATAGACTCACTCTAAACTCTTTAGAAGCAAAGCATCTTGCACCTTTAATAGATCATACTATTTTAAAGCCTGATGCAGATCAGCTGCAGGTAGAAAAAATTTTAGAGGAAGCTAAAGAGTTTGGTTTCAAAAGCGTTTGCATTAATCCCTGCTGGGTTCCCCTGGCCAGTTCCTTTCTACAGGGCACCCCTGTTGAGGTTTGTACGGTTATCGGATTTCCCTTAGGAGCTAACCATCACCAGCTTAAGCTTGATGAAACCGCGATGGCAATGGAGCAGGGTGCTACAGAAATCGACATGGTTTTGAACATCGGATTTCTTAAGTCTGGATTGTGGACTGAAGCCGAAAAGGAAATCAAAGCTATTGCTGCCTTAATGGCAAGTCAGGGAGTACTGAAAGTTATACTTGAAACATGCTTGTTGACCAAAGAAGAGATCAAGATGGCTTGTAAAGTCAGTATGCAAGCAGGAGCAAACTTTGTAAAAACTTCAACCGGTTTTTCCAAAGGAGGTGCAACTGTTGAAGATGTTGAGTTGATGAGATCTGTTGTGGGAGAGCACCTCGGCGTTAAGGCATCTGGTGGTGTGCGTGACTATCCCACAGCGATGGCCATGTTAAATGCAGGCGCGACGCGACTCGGCAGTTCTAGTGGCATTAATATTATTGGAAAGAGCAACTCATGAGTCTGACTAACAACACTGCTGAACTAGACGTGGCCGCAACAGCCGATAGCATAACCCCTGATATAGATCGAACCTACCGATATTGGCGATCCAGGGTTATGTACTCTATGATGACTGGATATGCAGTCTTCTATTTCGTGCGCAAGAATATATCGATGGCTACAAAATCCATTACCGATGAGTTTGGTTTTTCAAATACTGAGTGGGGTTTGGTATTAAGTGTAGCAACTGTTATTTACGCAATATCTAAATTTGTCAGTGGCATGGCGGCTGATAGAGTTAACCCCAAGTATCTAATGAGTTTTGGACTGTTTGCTTCGGCTATAGCAAATATTATATTTGGTTTTTCGGGAACCTTAAGCGTTTTTCTTATGGTATGGGGAGTCAACAGCTTATTCCAGGGGATGGGTATGCCGCCATGCAGCAGATTATTGACCAGTTGGTTTAGCCAGCGAGAGATGGGTCGTGCATGGGGGGTTTGGAATGCCTCTCATCAAATTGGTGGTGCTCTCATCGTAGTCCTTTCGGGGTTTCTGGTGGCTCATTACGGATGGCGCTCCGCTTTTTGGGTTCCTTCTGGAATTGCTCTAATTACAGCACTATGGCTATTCAATCGATTAACTAATAATCCTGAGTCCATGGGACTTCCTAGTATTGAAGTCTATAAGCCTCAGGATAGCGATGGCAATATTCCTCTCCAACTTCCTTTTTGGGAAGCGTTTCGCAAGCACATACTAGGTAATAAATGGGTTTGGATTGTCAGTACAGCCAATTTCTTTGTCTATATCGTTCGCATCGGTATTTTGGACTGGGCTCCCAAGTACCTTCAGGAGGCGAAACATTTTGACATTAGCGAAGCTGGTGCTGCTCTTTCTGCCTACGAATTAGCTGGAATTTTTGGGGCGTTCATTGCGGGTTGGCTGTCGGATACCGTTTTCAAAGGCAAGCGGGGTCCGGTTTCAATTCTGTTTATGTTCCTTTTAGTCAGCTCTGTTATTATTCTTATGACCATTCCATCCGGTCAAGTTTTGGCTATGAGCGGGGTCTTTGTTCTTATCGGGTTTTTTGTATACGGACCTCAGATGCTGATTGCTGTTGCTGCAGCGGATTTTGCAGGGCGCGCCTCCTCAGCTTCAGCTGTTGGTTTGACTGGTCTTTTTGGTTATATCGGTGCTACAGTTTGTGGGGTTGGTACTGGAATGTTGGTTGATAACTATGGTTGGTCAGCGGCGATCTATTTCTATCTAGGTGCTGCTGTAGTCGGCATGACTCTATTGTTTACAACCTGGAAAAGATAACCAATTCAGCACATTTTTATGAAAAACCCAAGCTATCTAAAGTAGCTTGGGTTTTTGTGGAAGAGCTGTTAAATATTTCTTATTCTGCTTTTGGTTTAAATTCACCTTCAGGTATGGCTGGAGGAGGTGGTGGTGGCTTGATTTGATTGTTTCCAGCTTCCTGAGGAATGACATCATAGCCGCGATTATCGATCTTTGTTTCATCTGTAGTGTCACTGAGCCCTTTGGTGGTGTCATAGTCGACTTCATAAAGACCGCTTGTTGCATTTTGCTTGAAGCACTGCGCTGTTATAGAAGGACCTTGACCTTGGCCATAGCGATCGTCTTTGTCTTCGTGGGTATTATTGCCAGCAAAAGGGTGCCAGAAACGAACTGGTTTTAAGGAAGTAGAACCATCTCCATTTGTAGACATGGTATCACGGATACTCGTAGATCCTGCTCCGGACGCACCGCATCCCGATAAGACTCCTGTGGTTTCGTCAGCGCTGATATTAAATACAAAGCCTCGGGCTGGTTCATCAAATCTACCACCGGGGTTGCGCCAGTAACTAATATTACCTTCAGAAGTTTCCGCGTCGATATCAAATTGAACATATTTGAAACCATTGGAGGTTTCATTGGCGGTATTTTGTGGAATGATATCGTAGTTCACCACTCCCTGGCTATCGAATCCATCAAGTGTCTTTTCAATACTAGCAAAGCGAACCTCTGATTTTGTACGAAGCTTACTATCGCTATCGTAGGATTGAGCAAATTTCACACTGACATAATCGATCATATTTTCGCTGTTATTTTCATCTTCTCCTGGAGGTGGGTTTTGATCTTGCAGGGCTATTTTAAGTTTTTTGCTAGGACGAGTGAGTTTATAGCTGATCACTCCTGAATTCTCACCTTCAGTGGTCCCTTCTTTATAGACGAGAACCATATCAAATTTCTTATCATCGCCTCCCAGAGAAATGTGGGTGCGATAAACACCGTCTCCTAAATTCTTCATTTTAGCTAAGGTAAAACCTGCTCCTGATTCCGCGCTAGATAATAACTCCGTATAATCATTCTCTTCAGTACTGGCAGGAAGCTCAGTGTTTCCTCCAGCTTTTTTTACGGCACATAGCATACCAGCTACTGTGTTTAAAGCTCGGTCCACATACTGGGTAGCGTCTAATACTTCTTGACGAGCGAAAGCTACAAGGCAAGCTTCCCCATCGGTATGCTTGCCCGTTGCAGTACCACCATTTCCTGAAGGGCCATTATTAAATGGATTCATATCGTTATCAAATTCATAGCATGTTACTGATTCACCTTTACGATCATTAAGAAAACCATCGGGAAAGCAATCGGCATCAGCACCACCTTGAAGTATGCGGCGACGATCTTGCACTTTTTCTTCAGGGGGTTTTTTGTCTTCTTCAGTAGTATCAACTGTTGTAGAATCTTGGAGGTACAATCCTGTGGATACAGTTTGAGGGAAAACTGTTATAGCAAGAGAATCTGGATATGCGGCAACAAGCGGGTTTTCAGTAAGTAACTCTTCAGTCTCAATGCCATCCTCTGTGGTAGTGGAATCACTATCGTCTTCTGATGTTCCACACGATACTAGACCTGCCATAAGCAGTGCTGGAAATACTACCCTTAGGTAAGTTTTAATATTGTCTATTGTCATCTATCTTTTCCTCCGCAAACTTCTGGTGCATACACATGTTGCGATCGGCCCGACTTTATAATAATTTAACTTTCATAAAAAAAGACCATACTCATAGAGAGTTGTATATGAAAGCTAGTTTTTGATTATTATTTGAATCAAAAAGTCTCTCGAAGAAGAGAATAAAATATAATAATATCAAACAAATAAATTCGCAATTTTGTGGAGAGGCATAAAATATAATTTCAATTTATGTCTGAAGATTGCTTCATGCCTGAAAAGTAAAATATTACTTGTGGGGTTGTTTCCATATTAAGAGATCTAGATAATATATATGTATTTTGAATTACCCTGTAACTTCCGGTATATTTATATTGAGTTAAAGATTTGGAGTTTTCTATGGCAGATCTAGCGAGAAACTTTGAGATAAATCATCCATCAGGAAATTACTCCATCCGTCAAGCTAAAGTTGAAGATATTGATGGTCTTATTGAGTTGTACGGACTTTCAGATGATTACCATTATCAAGGAGATAGCAGTTATTTTTGCAAACCACCACAGCCGCCGAGAACTGTAAAATACATAAAAGATACTATAAATCATCCTCTAAAAGTTATTTTCGTTCTTGAAAAGGGTAAAGAATTACTCGGTTTTCAAGAGACGAATATACACGATTTTGCCGAAGTGAGTCATACATATCCTAGAAGGACGGCTTTTGTAGTGACCGTATTTCTTAAGGAAGAGATCAGAGGAATGGGAGTTGGTGAAAAAATTTTCGATGTCGGGATCGATTGGGCTAAAACAATGGGGGTCCATGAAGTAACTGGTGATGTATTTTCATTTAATCAGGATTCCTTAAATTACTTTTTGCATAATTTAAAATTTAAGGTGCGGTATCATCATGTCTATTTAAATATCTCAAATCCCAAAAATAGCTCCTGGAAACCGCAAAAACCCTCAAGAGTTAGAAAAATACTCCGAAAAATGGAAGGATTAATTAAAAAAATAATATGAAACCAAAAGGGGAAGGTATGGGGCGATTGGAGGACGTATTCTTAATTCAAAACCCCTATCATCCTTACGCTTATGAATTGATAAAAAGGGTTTTAAATAAGCAACCACATCTTTTACCGGTTGTTTTTTATACAAATCCAAGGTTGCGCTTCTATTTTCGTAACTATATAAATTTGAAAGCCACCTTTCCTAATATTATAGAATACGAAGTTAAGACTGAGAATTTGACACCCTTTATTAGTTTTATACAGCAAAAATACAATATAGTTGGTCTTCTGCCTTGGAATGAGCAAGTAATGGATACTTCTGTTGCTCTTCTCGAACAGCTAAAACTTTCTTGGAACAAAGCGGAAACCATAGCTTTATTTAGGGATAAATATTCCTTAAAGAACTTTTTATTTCAGAAAGATCAAACTTTATTACCTAGCCCTTCTAAGCTTGTACATAGCTATGATGAGTTTTTGCATATCAAAGATGAGCTTAGGGAAAGGTTTGTTATCAAACCGAATAGCGGTTACTCAAATCAATGCATTGGCTTTTTTGATCATAAGGTACCGATAAGCAATATCAAAAACTATTTTGAGAATGCTAGTAAGTATTCTTGCTTTACTATTGAAGAACTACTTGAAGGTGAGGAGTATGCTATAAATGGTCAAGTTGATGATATAGGAAAGGTGGAGCTGTTCAGCATATTCCACTATCACCGAGTGAAAGCCAATGGACGTGCTAATGTGTATGCTGAGACGTGGAATTTGAGTAGAAATCAACCTGAGTTTGATATCATTGAATCTTATGCAAAACAAGTGATAAAGGCTACAGGATTGGTGCGGTGCCCCTTCCATATGGAAGTAATTAATGACAAAAAATATGGCCCTATGCTCATTGAGGTTGGCTGCCGCCCAGGTGGTGGTATGATGATGTTAGCCACTAATGATATTCATAATAAACAGATTGATGTTTTCGATATAGCTGCTCACTACTATCTACATAATCGTCCCTATGGAGGGATATCTTTTAACTGGGAATATGGAAATACTCACTGCTTTTTAGATTTAGATGGAATTTCATCGGAGTTAGGTATTATTTATCGCCTAGACAAAAAAAGGGATGTTGAAAAATTAACTGAATTTGTAAGGTGGACAACAGAACCATCGATAGGGCAGAAAATATATAAAACGATAGATTTGGAAACCCTTCCGTGGGCTCTCCATTTATTTTCAGATAAAGGTGAAACCTATCTCCGAAATATAGCTAATAAAATCAGGGAAGATTTAGTTTTGAATTCTCCTCCCAGCTTTTATTTGCGTAATAAAGTATGGATAAAGTTTTTTCTTAAAAAGATTCTAGAAAAGCTTGCTTGGTGGAAGTATCAGCTACTTAGCCAAAAACCTCCGTATGAAATCTCTCATCCCACTGATCAAGTGCCTTATGAAGAGCTCCCTGAAGATAAAACGGAAGCTTCATAAAACTCATATCTAGCATTCTAAAATATTACCCAGGTTAGCTTTAAAGTCATTATGTGAATTTTTCATTTTTGTTATAAGTTTTATAGAGTCTTTGTAATTTTTTTGTCTTGCAAAGACTTGTAATTCAAAGCTAGCTTTTAACAATTGGGAGGCACCAATGGTTAAGGTTGCATGAGATAATTCATAGCAAATCGACTCTAAATTACTGAAATTATTTTGTTGTACTTGGTTATGTGCATTTTCTATAAGCATACCTACGATGGTGCTATTAGTTTCAATTTTGCTGCGAATATCAATTTCCGGGTTGATAGTTTGCAGGTTTTTTATAGCTTTTCCATCAATATGGTCACCTGAATTTACACGAGAAAAATTCATAAATAGCTCCTCTTAGAATAGTGTCAAAGTGTAAGTACTTTTGCGTAGGTTTCATTTCTGATCGGTTTTGAATAGTTGGATTTGAAATGGTTCGTACAAACTATTCAAACTTTTAAAGGAAAATGAGGGTATTTTCACGTACAAAAAATGTTTATGCCAAAATTTGATGTGATGACTAGAAAAAAATTATGCCAGAAATATACTCATGTAAGATTTTCAAATAATAACATATACATAGAGGTTATGTATTAACTATAGCCACTAGCGAAAAGCATGTTTAAAGCCTTGACAGTGTCTGCATGGTAAACAGAAAGGTTTTCTGCCTATAAAATAGCGAAATAAATTGAGCTAACGCAAAAAACTTACATCATTACTAAAAGTAATAGGTGAAATTTAAGTAGTATAAATCGTATTTTGGATTTGATTATGATTTGCAGTCAAAATCTATAATGTCAAATCCTTAGTCGACACCAGCTAAAAAAAAAGTTCGGTCTCTTGTTTAACAATTCGGTGACTTACCAGTTTCATCTTGAAATTTTGGTACTGGAATATCTGTTGCATAGAATCACTCAAAATTTTCAAAAAAGTAAATATAACCCATGAGAGATGCGAAATGCAAAGGAGGCAGCCTTGGCTAATGCTCCAAAAATTGTAGACTCTATTGTAGATTCTAGACCTTTGGAACCTGTTTATATTAAGTATACGGATGATGATCGAAGGCATTCAGCTCGTTCTGAAAAAGATGAAAAAGTAATCAAGTATTTTGTACCTGGACAACTTCCAGCGCGGAAATTTGACAGAATTTCCGAACTTGTTAAAAGAATCATTGATGTTTCGGGAGCTTTATTTGCCATTATTCTATTCTCACCCATTTTGATAGTAGCAGGACTGGCTGTAAAATTAACCAGCAAAGGTCCTGTGCTGTTTAGCCAAACCCGTGTGGGAAAAGGTGGCAAGCTGTTTAAAATGTATAAATTCAGAACTATGGTCGTGAATGCCGAAGCTTTAAAGGATTCGTTAGTAAGCCAAAATGAATCTTCCGGACCTGTGTTTAAAATAACTCATGATCCACGTATCACTAAAGTAGGTCGTATTTTAAGGAAATTTAGTATTGATGAGTTACCGCAGTTGTTTCAGGTTCTTACTGGTGAGATGAGTATGGTTGGCCCTCGTCCTCCTCTACCTAAAGAAGTTAAAAAATATAAGTTATGGCAAACACAAAGACTCTCAGTAAAACCTGGAATTACCTGTATTTGGCAAGTGAGTGGAAGAAATCAAATCGAATTTGAAGATTGGGTCCGTCTAGATATCAAATATATAAATAATCGAAGTATATTTCTTGATATGAAAATTCTTTTTCAAACCATCAAAGTGGTTTTTATTTCCCCGGATGGAAAATAAATTATAAATTAGTACTAAAAATATATAAAGCTAAGTATACAGGATGAATACTTAGCTTTTACTTTTTCCAAGTATCCCCATGCTTTCAGAAATTATCTCAGATATACAGCCTTGATTCATTCCTAAACTATTTCGACATTTTTTCGATATCACACAGAAGAATATAAATATAGAAAAATAAGGAACAGGAATTAGAGATGATGTTTCCTATTATTTTGGTTGTTTTATCGGTTCCTATTATTCCACAGTTACTTTGGATACTAACGGTATTCTTATTTGCTTTTAGAAGATCTTCTCGTATAACTCCGCCAGTACAGGCATCTACTAAATTTAAAGTACTTATTCCTGCTCATAATGAAGACGTTGTTATTGCTAAGTGTATAAAATCATTAAAGTTAATTAAATATCCTGCAGATCTTTTTTCTATAACTGTGATCGCAGATAATTGCAGTGATAGGACAGCAAAAATTGTGGCTCAACATGATGTTGATGTTTGGGAAAGAACATCGACAACTCGCAAAAGTAAAGGCTATGCTCTAGAGGATGCTTTTAATAAATATACACGTAATAACGAATACGATGCCTTTGTAATCATTGATGCTGATACTGAGGTATCAGCAAATATTCTCTCCCAATTTGACTGTAATATTGCCAATGGTTACGACTGGATTCAAGGCTATTATAGTGGCTCAAATGTATTTTCAGGCTGGCGAACGCAGCTTATGGAATGGGGGTTTGCCATTTTCAATGGAGTTTATATGAAAGGTCTGTCGGGGATGGGCTTAAGTGTGCCTTTGCGTGGTAATGGGATGTGCTTTTCGACAAAGGGGTTGCATAGAGTTCCTTGGAGATGTAGCGGCTTAGCTGAAGATATGGAGTTTAGCTGGGAACTAAGGCTCAAAGGAGAAAAAGTTATTTTTAATAGAGGTATCCATGTTAAAGGAGAATTCGTTAGTGCGGGCGAATCAGCTAGAAGCCAAAGGCAACGCTGGGAGGAGGGGCGCAATGCAGTCCGTAGGCAATATATGAATCGTATTAGTGAACTAGCCTTTAGCAAGCAATTACCATATTTTTTGGATTTAAAAATGTGGCCTCTGGGTCGCATTGTGGGATATCTTTTTGCTCTATCAATACTTTCGATTGTTTTAACGGGAGCATTAACACAGTTTATAGTTGCCATGTGGGTGACGATCTTTCTTTATGGCTTGTCTCCTACGATATTCGGTTTTTGCTCTGCTAAAATACTTATTTCGGTCATTCATGTGCCTAAATATATAGTTTGGAAAGCATTTCTAAAGCTCAAGAAAGGACCCGCCACATGGGTGAGGACAAAAAGGGAGGGGGAAAAGCAATGACCGCAAAATTCGCCCTCGCTCAATTAGAATTTGATGTGGTTGATATGAAAGGTGCAGTAGGTCAGGTACTAAGTTTAGCTCATGAAAATCGCGTGTCATGGGTTGTGACCCCTAATTCAGATCATGTCGTAAGGTCTCTTCAAGATAAAAAATTTTTAAAAATAGCGCAGCAAGCTGATCTGCTTATCGCTGATGGTATGCCGATTGTTTGGGGTTCAAAGTTATTAGGACATCCACTGCCTGAAAGGGTTACAGGAGCTGACCTCCTTCCTGCAGTGTGTAAAGAAGCAGCCGAAAATAATATCAAAGTTTGTTTTTTAGGAGGGCTAGAAGGAGATGCTGAAAAAGCAGTAAAAAATTTCAAAATGCAGTTTCCAGATTTTAACGGAATCTGGATATACCCGCCCTTTGGATTTGAGAAAAATGAATTAGAGTCAAGAATCATCATCAATCGATTAAAAAAAGAAAAACCGGGAATTATCTTTGTCGGAGTGGGAAGTCCTAAGCAAGAATACTGGATCTTTGACAATCGTAAAAAACTTAGTCCTGGAGTCTATCTTGGTATAGGGATGTCAATTTCGCTTGCTGCTGGTACAAAAAGACGAGCACCACTATGGTTACAAAGTATAGGAATGGAATGGGTGTACAGGATTTATCAAGAACCTAGGAGAATGCTGAAGAGATATCTTGGAAATTTAACGATATTTGGAGTGATCTTTAAGGCATGGATGAAGGGAAAAATTGATAGATAGAGTCAATCATCCTTTTTATAATAAAATTAAATTGTATAGGACTGCATCTGATAACAACAAAAGATGGAGAAAAACATAAAGAAATGACTAGTAATAAAACAGATTTTAAAAACGAAAAAGAAGACTGGGATTTAGCTGGCCCTTTACCGGATAAAGTTTATTTTAAAAAGTTGGTAAAACGTCATTTTGCTTTTGTATGTTATAGTCTTATAATAGTTTTAATTGCAGCTGTAGCCATTGGCTTAAGTGTGAAAAATACCTATGAATCTAAAATACATGCAATTTTTGATCAGACTGATATTTCGGGTTCGGGAATCGGGGTTAGTAATCAAAGTAACTATCAAGTTGTTGGGAGGCTGTTTCAAGCACGATTTGAGTCTCAAGAATTTCTTCATCAATTGGGCTTAGAAATAGGTGCCGACAGAGAACTTGAAGGGGGTGGATTTTCTCCTCTGATGCTTATAAGTATGATTAAAAAGAATATTAAAGCTTTAATTAGTAATGAAAAGAAGCTAACTGGTGAAACCGACGAAGATTATTTCAAGCGACTAAAAATTGTTGATTCGGTGAGAAAAAGAATTAAGTTAGAGCCGGAGCGATATACTGGAATGCTAAATCTGACGGCTCAGGGTGATACTCCCGAGAAAGCAGCTATGCTGGCTTCTCGGGCAATGGATAAATTTATAGAGGAAGAACTACGTTTTCAAGTAGCAGTAGTAGATCGTAAGCTTGGACTGCTTCAACAAGGTGTGGAAGCAGTTACTGCCGAGCCTTACCAAGAGCATAATGAAGATCCAAATACAAAAAAAGCTTCGCCGCTTAAAAAATTAGAAATTGTAGAACAAGAAACACGACTAGAAAATGAAGTGAAGCGGATCACTGATGAGCTTAATCGCAACCGGTTAGAACAAAATAGTTTGGTAAGAAGTCATAACGCTGAAATAGAAAGATTACTGGGAAACCTTCAACCAAATCATCCCACTGTGGTTGCCAAAAACAGAGCACATAATATTAAGATGGCTGCACTAAAGTCTTCTGAAGAAAATATTTCTAAGGATCTTGAAGTCATACGAAAAAAACTTTGGAGAATACGAGTTGTCAAAGTACAAGCCGAAGGATCTATGATACCAGCAGGAGAGGGGCTATCCTATCAAGGAGCTTTCTTTATTGCGGTCTCCGATAGAATAAAAGATTTAACGCTAGAAAAGCAAAATCTATTAAAACAAATCAAAGATCCTGAACAGCGTACTAGACTGAAAGTACTATTTCCCGCAACACTAACGAGAGTACCAGCTAAAAGCAAGCGCCGCATTGCAGCTATTGCAACCACTGCCATAGGATTTCTTTTTATATTTGGATTTGTTGTGTACAAAGAAATCAGTCATCCTTTAGCTCGCGATGACTGGCGTATTGAAAGGAGTACCGAGCGTCCTATTCTTACTCAGATTTCTTCCGCAAGTTTATCAAAATATACTGAAATTTCACCAAAGGAAGCTGATAATCTTAGGGAAAATTTAAGATCTTATCATAAAAATGACGTAGGAGTAAGAACTCTTCTTTCTTATCGGCGGTTGGAATTGGCGATGGACAAGCACTGCACAGGAAAATTAGTACTTCTTTCTAGTGCAGGATCATCAGATAAATTGGGTCATTCTATATATAGCTTCATGAATATTTTTGCTACAGACACCGGACAGCGTTGTTTGGTTTGGGATTTTAATGCTAGTGATCCTGTTTTTACTAAATATGAAAAAGGTGATTTGCCTGATTTAGTAGATATTATTGAAAAAAAAGTAGAATGTGAGAAAGCTATTATCAGAAAGCATTCCGACTTCTTGGCCTTTGATTTAATACCTCCTAGTGAAAAATTTCAAGGAGAAAAAACTCGTATTTTCACTCACGCAAACATATCGCCTATTGTAGAGAAGGTAAGTACTCAGTACGATTTTGTGCTATTAAGAAGCTTTCCAGAATATCAATTTATTGAGAATATGGTTCTAAACAAGACAGCATCAGATAGTTTTATATTTGTAGATGCTAAAAAAACAACTTACCAAGACCTAGAAAGAACAATAACGCACATGAATTCAGATAAACTTCGTGGCTTAGTTCTAATGGGAACCTAGAGGAGAGGGGACTGTTGGAGACAGTAAAAAGTATAATTGGGCTTTTTGTTCTTGGAATTAGTCTGTTGTTGGTGCCTATACTCCAAGGTGATGTATTACCTTCTGCAGCAATTCTTTCGATAAGTATATTTGTATTGTTGGTCTCAGTACGTCCTCTAAAATTAGAATTTGTTATTTTACTTTTATTAACTGTTGCCATTGTTATCGACGTACCATCGGGGCGTCCTTGGTATGAACACACAGCACCTACAGAGCAAATTGGGCACATATTTTTTGTAGCTTTAAAAAAAGTTATTGGTGCACCTATTCCTTTAACCCTATTTGAGATTCTATCGTTTCTAACGGTACTAATCATTTATATTTTGTATAGACAAAAACGATCACCCATAGCATTTATGCTAATCATTGTTTCCTTTATTATTCCTCTAATTACTGTTTTAGCAACGATGCATGGCGTTCTGCGAGGAAACGAACTAGCATTAGCTATTACTCAAATTCGTGCATTTCCTACCTTTACTGCCTGGAGTATTATTGGGTATTTTCTTGCTAAAAATATGAATGATTGTAAAAGAGCTATGCAAGCTATTGTATATGGGTCCTTATATAAAGCAATTTATGCTGTAGGAGTGTATTACATCGCGTTTGGTGGAACATTAGATGAACGTGAATATTTGATGGATCATATTAGTTCATTTATATTAGCCATAGCCATGGCGATAGTGATTGGTAGAGTATTATTTTTTAAAAATGTCAGTATTTACTATATGATGAAACAAATGGGTATATTTTTAACTCTACTTATCCCATTTATATTGAACGATCGTCGAACTGCTATGCTAAGTATGATCGTTATCGTCATTTGTTTTCCTTTTATAATTTCTAAAATTAAAGTAAAAAAATTAATACTTCCTTTGATGATACTAATTCCTATAACTTTAGTTTCTATAATTGGAATATTCGGCTTTGCTTTTAGTAGTAATTCTGAGCTCGCTCGAACACTGCAATCATATATTTCAGCCGCTCCTCAAGAAGAACTAAGCTATCGAACAATTGAAAATTATAATCTACTCCAAGGAGTTCGATATAAGCCACTAACGGGGTTAGGCTTTGGAACAACATATCCAATACATATATATCTGCCAGATATTTCTTTTGTGTTTAAATTATTTGATGCAATACCTCATAATCATGTATTTTATGTATGGGTTTTTACCGGTCCTCTAGGGATGGGAGCATTGGGTATGGTTATGATAATGTCGATCATTGCTAGCGTAAGGCTATCTAGTTCTAGTGAATATGGGTTCTATCCTTACTTTGGTTTTGTAACATTTTGTACAGTTATTTCTTGGTTATTCTTTGTGTTTTTTGACATGGGTCTTTTAACTACCAGAACATTGGTTCTCAGTGGATTGTTTATAGGTATTTCGTTCAATTTTAATAAAGATTTAATAAAAGAAAAGAGGTTGAAATCAAATGTCTAAATTGTATGTATTATTGATAATTTTATTCATGGTTTCCTGTATCTCCAGTCCGGGTATGTTCCCATTAGAAAAAGCTCCTCGAGGTTCAACTTTTTCTATTGATGGATTATATAGATTAGGTGTGAATGATGTTGTCGAAATAAAAGTAGCAGGTCAAGAAGACTTTAATGGTCAGCACATTATCTCACAATCAGGTTCTCTCAATCTTCCTTTAATTGGATTGGTAACGGCAAAAGGCATGACTGAAAAAAAACTATTCGAAACTCTACAACGACGTCTTATTCCTTACATAAAAAATCCAGTAATATCTTTGTCTATTATAAAATATGAAAGTTATAAGGTTTTTATTTCAGGCACAGTGAAGACGCCAGGAGTGTTTATATTTAAAGAGCCTACAACTATTCTTCAAGCTATTGCTACTGCTGGAGGCCTTTCAAACCTATCTAATGGTGAAATTATTCTTCATAGGCGCCAAAAAAATGGAAAAATTGGTAAATATACTGCTGAATATGATGGTATTTTAAAAGGTGAAAAGGAATTGAATGGATTTATCTTAGAAAGAGGAGATGTTTTATATGTTCAGTAAACTCATAACTTTTGGAGTTCTGGCATCACTATTTATACCCGGTATAATCATTGCAAGACTCCCCATACGCTTTAACTTAAAATTGATGCTTAGGATATATCTAGGCTATTTTCTGGCGTTTTTAATCTTAGGTATTGTAATTCGTTTACTTCCCGGATTGATTAATCCTTATGGTTAGTAACATTAAATTTAAAATAATCTCTTCATGTCCAAATTAAAGTAATTCATTTTTAATCTTCTCATATTTTTAAGTAATCTAATAATATTTCTAAAGTAAACTCTGTGTGGAAGCAATCGCTCTCATCATTGTCTCCTGTTGTGATACTAGAAAGATCGATACTTTTCCAACCTGCCAGCTGAAATGCAAATGAACTAATATCTCGAGTTTACAAGGAAATACTAATCGGTCCCGATTGTTCATGAGGAGGAACAATACATTGGGTAACTCCTCCTATGCAATATGGATCAGTATTGATATCGGTCACAGACTTACCAACCATTCTACTAAAATCCCATTTGTATATACCATCTTCAGAATTTAGAAGAGATACAATACTACTATTGGAGCCAATGAGGACTGTATCTTCTAAGATAATAAATAAGTAATCATCATATCTAATTTGGGTGTCTGGCAATGATGAGATAGTTATATTACAGATAACTCCATCTTCAGGACCTGCTATGCTATGAGTTTGTATTTCTATAGCTTGCAAACGTTGATCGCTGGGTTCTAAATTGGGAAATTCTCCAAACTTACATCCTTTTTGTTCGGTGAAAGTAAGTTGGTGTGAAATTTGTGTGAGCTTAATTCCTTCATCGGTGCATTTTTGTTCCAATTTTTCTGGACTATCTATTCCAATTTTGACTAGATTGTCAATAATGACTCGATTTACATTTGGATTGTCAGTCTCTTCGGCTAAAATAGAATTTGTATCTGAATTACTCTTTTTTTTCTTAGAGCAACTTGAAAAAATTAAAATAATAAGTAGGATAAATAATGATTGTGCCATATTATTCTCTTGTAGAGTTTGAAATTTTTTATTGGTAAAATAATTTTACCAATATGTTGAATAAATATCTATTAAACAGAATGAAGAAACTTTTGCTATAGGATACTATAAGTGAATTTATCAATCTTAGCCGCAAAGGTTTTGGTCCTTTTATTACCTGAGTCTATGTTGGGATTCGTGTATAAATTGCTAGTAGGGAAAGAATCTATCTCTCTTTGCTTACATAGAGTTACCCGTCAGAGGAGCAAGTTTAACCCGTATCCTCCGACTACTATTGAAGAGTCTAAGCTTGATAAGATCATAGAGCACTCACTACCGATCCATAAGAAAACCGGGAGTTACTTTACCTTAAGCTTTGATGATGGTTACAAAGATGCGCTCGAATATTATCTAAAAAATAAGCAGCAATATTCAGGTGCCGAATGGCAGTTTTATATATGTCCCATTAAATCTAAGGTAAGAAGTGGATTTACTTGGGATTTTTACGAAAAATCCTGCGAAGAAGGTGCTCTTCATGAAGATTTTAGTCATTTTTTGAAAAAAATCCAAGCCATGAATGATAATCAAAGGGAGTCTCTACTTAAAGATTTAGGAAATGATAGCAGATTCTTACTTGCGCAACCCTATGAATGGAAACAAATATCTCAAGATCAAAATGTGATATTAGGTAATCATTCAAATTTTCATTTAAGCTTTGCAGACTTAAATGAAAAAAACATGCTACATGAAATAGAAGAATCAATAAGAGACTTTAATGATTTGTTTGGAGAGACTCAACATTTTGCTTTTCCTTATGGTACACCTTATATAAGGTTTACTAAAAGAAATGTTCAAGCTCTACGCGAGAAATCTAACTATATTATTTGGAGTACCGCTGAGTATAGTTATCAAAAAAAAGAAAGAAGTCTAGGAAACGTCATGCCAAGAATAGTTGTCGATGGTACTTTAGAATGGCAGGAAGTTTTCATGTATATCGCGGTACGATCTACAATAACAAGAGTAATAAGAGTATTACGAAGAAAAAAATCATTTCATAAAGAATGGAATTAATTATTTTGTACGAATTTTATGATAAATGAATTGTAACTGCTTCATTGTTAGTACCCTACTTAAAAATAAATAAAAGGGAATTAATGCAAATATAGCTATTCTTTGCCAAAGTTCAAATTCATAGATGGTATCAAAATATATAATGCCAATAATTGCTGGTAATTCAACTATTAGTATTGTGTAAGCTATTTTTTTTGAAAAAATCTTAGCTGGATAAAAATAGAATATACAAGCAGCAACCATCATTTCACTAAACAAAGTAGTTAATGTTACTGTAAGTCCAGCTCCGCCAGTTCCCCAAAAATCTAATCCAAAGGGTATAAATATACCATTCAGAATGACGTTTAGTGAAATACCTAAAAATATAATGGAGGCAAGAACTCTTCCAGATGATGATAATGAAAGTCCGGAGCCCAGCATTGTATTGATATAGGTAAGTATAAGAGAGGGGCTTAAATATCCAATAATTTTATGAGAATATTCAAATCCTTCCCCATATAATATGAGAGCCACTTCCTTAACAAATAAGATCAAAATCATAGTTAGTGGGAAAGTTAAAACTAATAGAAATTGAAGCGCTTGCTGGGCTAGTTGTCCGAATTTTTCAATGCTTTCAGAAAATGCTACTGACAAAGCAGGAGTAAGAGAACTTGAAAGAACAGGTACAAAAAGTAAAAAAACACCAATTAATTTTGATGCGGCACCAAAATAACCAAGTTCAGTATTAGTAGACATTGCTCCCAGCATCGTCATATCAACTTCAGATCCAATTGATGCGAAAACAATAGCGATATAAAAAGGTAACCCGATTTTTAGAATACTAGTGATTGTGCTCTTACTGACTTTTCCTTTTAGCAAATTGCGTTTGTAACAAGACCATAGAAGGATAAGAGAAGCTAATAACTCAGCAGCCATGCATGAGATAGCAATACTATATACATTGGCTCTTATATATAAAAGAACGAAAGCAAGTAGTACAAGAGTAACCTTTGTTATGACATTTATAATTGATACTAGCTTCACTTCATTTCGTGCTATAAACATTCGCTTTAAAATGTCACGATGAAAGATATGAAAGCAAGCAAAAATACCCATAATAATGGCAGCATTTACCGTTTCATCAGGCTTGCCGCTAAGTTTTAAGACAATATACATTACTAGGCCGATGACAACCCCAGCAACGATTTCTACTGCTATGATGCTATTAAGAACATCCTTTGCATGGTCTGGATCTGGAGGAACTTTACGGCTAATATAAACTGAAATACCAAGAGGCATAAATGAAAAAAATATCAAAGATATAGATTCAGCAAAGAAAAATACTCCAATTTTTTCAGGCCCTAAAAGCCGAGGAAGGTACATGCGAAGGAATAGGGATAAAACCATCGTAATCCCAAGGGATATTGACAAAATAGATGCATTTTTAACAATGCCACCAATAGGATCATTTTGTTTAGACAACGTCATAGCCTATAGATCGATAATAATGATCTATTGCTTCGGAGAAATAAACCCAAATGTTAGAGAGAAATATTTTATCAGTTATCAATACTTAAGCATTCAGACTAAAGCTCCGAATCTAGTGTAGAAATTATATGATTAGATGAGAAATATCTATGACTGTCCGTAAACCGATAATTGTAATTATATCCCTACGTAAAGAATGGTTAGGTGTTAGCCGCTTACCTAGAGTTTTGCAAAAAGCAGGATTTAGGGTGGAAGCCATTTGTCATCCAGGTTCTTATCTTGCTAAAACTAGATATATAGACAAACTTTATCCTATAATGAGTCATTTTTCAGTATTTTCCAAGCTTTGCCTATTTAAAATATGTCATATTATATCAAAAATTGATTGCATAATGATTATACCTGGAGATGAAGATACGATACTTCTTTTACAAGATCTTTATAAATTATCTAGATATTTAAGGTTAGAGAAAACTATAAAAAAATTACAATATTCACTATGGAAACGTGAACAATTTTTTGAAGTCTTGGATAAGCATCGATTTATTAATAAATTGAATGCTATGAAGATGCCAGTACCGCAAGATTTGGGTAGTGCTAAAGCTAATCCAACTAAGAGCCAATATCCTGTTGTACTTAAAGATGCGTTCGGAAGCGGAGGTAGCGGTGTTTGGCTTTGTCGTAATCAAGTAGAGCTAGCTAATATAAAGAAAAAAATACTTCCTAAAAAAAGTAAAATAGCAAAGCAACGACTCAAAAAATTGTTTTTCTATGATATATTTTCGATGCCATCTCATATTAGACACAATGAATATGTATCGGGGATTCCTGGAATGTTTCCATTCGTTGCTTTAAAAGGTCAGTATATAGGTGGGTATTCACTATTAAAAATAAGAACATTTCCTGAAACGACTGGTCCAAGCAGTGTTGTAAGATTAATCCAACATAAAAAAATTGAAGAATATGTAAAAATTATAATAAATAATTTAGAGTTTTCTGGGTTTGGAAGTTTTGACTTTATTTATAATGAAACAACAAATGATATCAATTTTATCGAACTCAATCCAAGACCGGTACCGGTTTCTCACTTGGGTGATTATTTTGGAATTGAACTTTGTGAGGCACTTTTTCATAAATTAACTAATACTAAATATACACCAAAAAAAGTGGAAAATTCGGGGATTGTGGCACTTTTCCCAAGTGAGTACAATAGAGATCCTGAAAGTATATATATAAAGGAACATCACCATGATGTCCCTATAGATGATCCTGAGCTACTTGAATTTATTGCGCCGGAGTATCAGCATGAATTTTTGGAATCATAATACAATAATATATTATATTTTTACACTGACTGTATTTTTTTATTCAGGGCAAAAAGCTTTCACTATGGATATGGAAGTTTATAGAAATGGACTTAATAGTAATTGGAAGCATTATGGCTGGGCACCTCATGACTATGAAGATGGTGGAGATGCTAAAGTAAATTTTGCCAATTGGGGAGGATGGATTATTGCTTATCCCAGAAGTCGATTAAAGGGAAGTTTTCTATCCTTTCGTTTTAAAACGGATCAAGATGGAGATTTCTTAAATATTTCTCTTGGATCATCTCAGGGGGATGAGTTTGAAGAAGTTAAAATTACAAAAAAATATAAAAGTATGAGAGATGGTTGGGTTCATGTATTCATTCCTATGAATATTCTAAATCCCGATAATCTAGCATTTGATCGTTTAAAATTTAGAGCCAACAGAAAATTGGGACGCACTTGGGTAAGGTTTAATGACATATATATAAAAGACATAGGAAAGGCCGAAGAAAAGAAGGTATTGGCCTCAGAAACTCAAATTTTAAAAGAATCATTAATGTGTAATTCTTCAAATAAACCGATTAGTCCATACATATTTGGAATAGCATATAGTCCACGTAAGGCTTATCAAGATAAATTTGTTTATGAGCTTAACCCATCCATAAGGCGATGGGGAGGTAATCCATCCTCGCGGTATAACTGGAAATTAGGTAATGCTTGGAATACTGCTGATGATTGGTATTATCGCAATGTTAACTATACATCAAACCCCAATTACAGTTGGAAAGAGTTTTTAGAAGAGAACAAAAATATAGGAAGTGTAGCAGCAATCACTATTCCTTTGTTGGGATGGGTTGCTAAGGATACTAGTTCGTATTCTTTTCCTGTTAGTATTTATGGTCAACAACAGAGAACAGCGCCAGAGAACAGTGACATAGGAAATGGATTGGACCGCAGCGGAAAGAAAATCAAGAATAACTCTCCAGAAAGAACAAGTATCAAAGTAGGCCCTGATTTTTGGAAAGAATGGATCGGAAGTATTAAAAAATTAGAGTCCCAAAAAAAATTAGTGGATACATATTTTTTGGGAAATGAACCGATGCTTTGGAATTCAACTCATCGTGATGTACATCCAAAACCTACGACATATGATGAAATATATCTTAAAACCATAGAGTATAGCAAAATGATTCGAAAATCCGATCCTGATGCTCTTATAGCTGGTCCGACACTATGGGGATGGACAGCCTATCAATATTCCAGTGCAGATGGTGAGTTTGGATATTGGAAGCGACCTGATAGAAAAAAACATGGCGATATTCCATTCTTAGAGTGGTATCTAGCTGAACTTTATAAGTACCAAAAGAAAACAGGTCACAAAAGTTTAGATATACTTGATCTTCATTTTTATCCGGAAGCTAAAAATGTATATGGAGATCGGGATAGCAAAAGAATAGCAGCTAGAAGACTGCGGGCCGTACGATCTTTGTGGGATAAAAATCATATAGACGAATCTTGGATAAACGAAGCTATCTATTTGTTACCAAGAATGCAAGAATTAATCGCTAATAATTATCCTGGCTTAAAAGTGACCATTGGCGAGTACAATTTTGGCGGTGAATCATATATGAGCGGTGCATTGGCGTTAGCAGAAATACTTGGCATTTTTGCATCATTTGACGTATATTCAGCATTTTATTGGACTTATCCAAAACATAAAAGTCCTGCATTCAATGCCTTTAAAGCCTATAGAAACTATGATAATAAAAAATCAAAATTCTTAGACTATCTTATGGGCTATAAAATTGAAGAAGAGTATTCGTATTTTGTTTCAAAAAATAAAAGTCAAAATAAAATAGTTATGGTTTTCATCAACAAAACGCGTGCAAAGAATTTTCAAAGTACAATAAATTTTGAGAATTGTTCTTCTGTAAAATCTACTAGGCGCTTTGAACTTTCAGGTAAAGGTGAATTTCTTTTAAAATTACCTGAGAATTCAAAATTGGTCTTTAAACCTTGGTCGTTATCAGTCATTGAATGGAATCTATAACAATTTAGAAATAGAAAGTTGTGCACAATGGCAAATTTATTTTCACATCCAAAATACTTAGAAATAGTGGCAAGTAGTCTTTTTCCTGACAAAAACTATTCCTTGGTTACTTTTAGTTGTCAAAATAAAAATTTTGCATCATTTACTGTAAAAGGAAAGAAGCCTGAAATCATATGGCCTTTTATGGATTTTTTTGAACCTTTAGAAAATAAAGTGGAAAACAAAGTTCCCCAAGTATCATCTGTCCCACGTGTTATGATAGCTGATATTTCAACACAAGAATGGAAAGAACACTATTCTGAAAAAAATGATTGTATGGCTGCGCCTTACATTCAATGGGCAAATATTTCAGATTTTGATAGTTTTAAAAAAATCTGTAAAGAAAATGATAACCGGGCTTTTAGTAAGAGAACTAATGCTAAAATAAAAAAAATATCTAATCAAATTGGAGAGTATAGATACATTCATCAAGTAGAGAATGAAAAGGCTAAGACTTATCTAAAAATACTTATGGATTGGAAATCGGCGCAGTATCGACGCTCAGGTTATCAAGATATGTTTGCTTTAATGAAGTATCGCGATATATTTTTTAATCTTCTGGATGCAAATTTACTGCTAGTTTCAGCCCTTGAAGCCGGTGATAAAGTCTTGGCAATTCACGCAGGATACTTATTCGAAGGACGTTTGTATTATTTGCTACCTGCTTACGATGTGCAATATACAAAATACTCAATTGGTACTTTGTTAATGGAAGAAATGATGTCTACAAGTTATGCAAGAGGGGATAAAGAATTTGACTTTCTCTTGGGAGATGAAGACTATAAATTTAGCTATGCAAATAGAGTTAGAGTTATAAATAAAGTTGGGGTAGATTTTTGGATGGATAAGGTTTGGTTGCCCATTAGACGCAGCTTAATCACTTACATCCGAAAGGTAGAAATCGTATACTTACCTCTAAAGAAAGTTAAGAGAATCTTTAAAGAAAAGGGGTGGTTATAGATATGGATGGTCTTGAACTAAGTATTGTTGTTCCAACCTATAATCGTGCAAATAGCTTGGAAACTATATACAAATCATTGGTGAACCAGAAGCTTGATAGAAGTATATTTGAAATAATTTTTATAAATGATGGTTCTTCTGATGAAACCTTAGAAAAGCTCGAAGAATTAGGACAAAAATATAATAAAAATAAAGAAATTATTATCAGAGTTTTAACTCAGGATAATCAAGGGCAAGCTGTAGCTAGACATCATGGAGTTCAAGCATCATTTGGAAGAGTGCTGATTTTTTTAGATGATGATATGGAGCTTCAAAATGATAATTTTCTGCAAGCGCATTTTGATTGTCATCAGCAGGAATCGCTAGCTGTAGTTTATGGAGCTATTCTACCTCCTAAAAATAATCCAAAAAGACCTGCTTTCGAATATTTTTATGAAAAATCAATTTCATCCATGTATCAAGCTTTTTTATTCGGTCTTGTTAAACCAGATGGTCAACATTTTTTTAGTGCTAATGTGTCGATGTCCAAACAAATATATAATGATGCAGGCGGTTTTGATTCAAATTATCGGCATGCCGAGGATCGGGAATTTGGTTTACGAATCATGAATAAAACAACTGCTAATTTCGTTTTTTGCCCTAAAGCAGCAGCATATCATAATTCTACTACAGGTAGATTTTCAAGTTTCATTAATCGTGCTCGCTTATATGGTGTTTATGACTATAAAATGTCAATGCTATACCCAGAAAATGTAAATTTAAGCCCCTTTTATTTCGTTGTTGCTCAAAATATATTTAAATCAATTTTAATAAAAATGGCTGAAAATTCAGCGATTATTACTAGGTTAGCTACAAAAATTCTAGCATTTTATGCAAAACTATTTAATTTGTTAAGGCTAAGGAAATTTAGTGTATTATGTTGCAGCTCTATTTATATTATTAACTATGTAGGTGGGCTTAAGGAACTATTTAATGAACTGCAAGGTAAGTCTGATACTAAAGAAATACAGGATAAAACATATCAAGATGCTAAAAATCGCTATATAGTAATGATTTCTAAAAAAACGGGATATTCATTCTGGAATGATATCAAAAAGGATGTAGAGATAATTTTAAACTATGAGGATAAACCAGTAACTTTTGCTAATATTGTTTGGTTACTATTTGGTAGTGATGGATTTCCTATTCTTTTAACTTATCGTATTCGAAAACTAGCCAAAAAGTATCATATTCCATTAGTAAATAGAATATTAAGATTCTTGCAAACAACATTATACTCAGTGGAGTTAGGCATTGATATTGAGTTGGAACATGGTGTTTACTTTGTTCATTCATTGGGTACAGTCATTGGTGGTTATTCTACTGTTGGCAAAGGCTCTATACTAATGGGTAATAATACAGTCGGTGCAGCCCATCGTACAGGATCTCCTAATATTAAGGAGAATACTCTAATTGGTGCAGGAGCTCGCATTCTTGGGAGCATTACAGTAGGAGAACATTCAGTGATAGGCGCAAACTCTGTTGTATTAACAGACATTCCTGCCTATTCTGTTGCAGTGGGATCACCAGCAAAGGTTGTAAAATCAAAAATTACTAAGGAAAAAACTGAGGCTAATAGTATGCAGAGTGCGTAGTTATATTTGAATTATCGTTCTAAGAAAAAATGTGTGAATGTTGCACGAGGATGTCTTATATAGCTGTATATTGCTTGAACGATGCTATATAAAAAGGGTTTAATATCACCTTTATGGTACATAGCATCAACACATATTCCTTTTTCACGCTTCCATTTTATCCAACTTATGAACTCCTTGGTATTCATATTATGGCTAATCCAAGAGCAGAAAATTGTAAGGTAAAATAACCAACCAAGGCAGTATTTATATTTCTTATTTTGCTCCCAATCATGATAGTTTTGGACCATATTAGAAAATGTGACTGTGTCATAAATCGCTTTACTGTATAGCAAGACAGGTAAATTGAGCTGACGCCGTACTTCAAATTCCATTTGACTGTAATAGCGAGGATTAAAATCAATAAGCAGATAGTGATCTTTATACTTTATAAACTCTACTTCAAATGCACCGAAGTAACCTATATCTAAGCATAATTGTCGGCACTGTTCGATGATTTTATAAGGAGCAGTAGTGCTTTCAAAGCATAGTCCAATACCGATTTTACGAGGTTTTTGCATTACTTTGGTGCTGGCTCGAGTCATGAAGTTTTTTCCTTCAGCATCAATAAAACCAGCAATGCTTAAAGTATTGGACATAGCTTCTGGATGAAATTCTTGAATAATAGGCCAAGAAACTAAGGGATCGTATTCTTTAATGAATGTTTTATACGAGTTACCGTTTTGCATAGCAATATATTTCTCTATTAAATCAGAAGCTTTATAGGCTACCATCCCTTTTTTTAAGGTGATTGATCCAATTTGTGTTTGTGGTTTAATAAGACAAGGATATTGACACCTTTGAGCATAGTTATAAAGCTCTTCAAGTGAGTTGGGGAAGTAGCTTTTTGGAACATCAATGGAGAGTTTATTACAAATGGTAATCAAATGTTTTTTATTTAATATTCTATATATGATATCGCTATGAGGACTATACATAAGGAAGTATTTATTTAATTTTTTTAGATTGAAGGAGTATAAGAAAGCAGTATTATCACAACTCGGATATAGAAACATTCTAGGGTTTATGCGACCATATGAAATTAACCAACTTAAAAATTTTTTGCTATCTGTTAAGGGAGGACAGTATTCAAACCTGTGAAGAAAAGTTGAGAATTTGGAAGGTGACCAAACTGAGTCAGCTAGTACAGTCTCTATTCCTCTTTTCCCTAGTTCCCTAATAGTTGTAAGTGTACCAATATAGTTACCTGTTGTTATAATTACTTTATGTTTTGATTCTCTGTTCAATATACTATTTGTCTCTTGAGGTTTGTATTAAAAAGCCAAAAAAACGCCTAGTGTAATGATGTGTCTCTGAATTTTTTGCCTTGTTTCTATCAGCAAGCTTTTTGAATAGTTATAGCCCACTCGCATTTGATGTGGCGGAATTTCTCCTGGAACAGGTTCTTGAAGATTTAGGATATAGTTTATATATCCATTACTATCTTCACTATCACCACTTACTAAGCCAGAATCAGTTCTCTTGCTATATTGAACTCCTGACACTATAGAACTATATGTACTGATGGTATTATTCATATTTATTGTGCTTGTATTAGTAAGAGACAACGATGCTCCTTCTTCAACAGAAGTGACACTGCGACTCCACGAAATGGAAAGGCTATTACTGAGAGATTCTGCGAATATTTGATCAATTAGTTTGTCACTAGATAAATTTATTGGTTCGATTTCATTAGAACTTTCCTGTTGAGACGTCCAATCTTCAAGTACTCTGTTATTGTAAAAAAGATAAAGATAAGTGGCACCTCCAGTAATATCGTCAGATTTCTGGGCGCTCTGATTCGTTCTTACAGTACCGACATTTAATGTTAGAGCATGGCGTTCCTGAATAAGGTAGTTCCAGCTTGCTAGTATGCTGGTAAAATTTGATTTATTACCACTTTCTGAAAGTTGCTGGCTATATTGACTCTGTAAACCTAAGGTAGATCTATAGCTTGCAACTTGGGTTAACGACACTATTATATTATGGGTTACATAGTCTTGCTCAAATGAATTATATTGTTCGCGAGAAAGCGAGCTAGATATCTGATTTAAACTAGATAAGGTATATTGAAAGTCAATGCCTGCACGAAAATAGCGTGAACTGATATCGTTAGGGTTTTCGATAAATGTTTGATCTTGCGTCGTCAATGAAGTTGAAAAATCTTGTCCCTTTCCCCAGTTACCTATAAGAGAACCCTGTAAGTTGCTACGCTGATATTCCTTAATAAATGCAATATTTCCAGTCGCGTTCATAAAATGTCTATCATCATCTAGGGATTTCCCGCCCGCGATACCGATTCCTTCAGTTAGCACTAATTGCTTACTCACTTGACTGAATCTCAAATCTGTTTGCAATTTTGCAATACTTAATTTCTCTTTAGTATTAAGTTCATCGGGAATATAGGACTCTGTTTCGACACCAAGTAATTGAAAATCAATAGTGGTTGGGTTTACTATTGATTGACTAAAAATACAGGTTGCATAGAGTAGATATGGAACTAAAATTAGTCTAAACAATTTTATTCTCTAATTTAGATACAATAATATCTTAGACCTACTTTCGGTACTTGCAGTAGTAAACTGAAAGGTAAAGTTTAGAGCCAGTATGCAACTTTAGGGTGATCTATCTCAGATTATTTAAGAAATCTAACCAAATTTTGAGAATCTAAAGCAATCCTTTGAAGTTTGTTAAAATGATATAGAAAATATCTAAATATCACTATTTTTTCTCGCTGATTTATTAGAAGTTTTTTAAACCGATGATGGTTTGTGTGTTCGCAATGACATGCTTAGCTGCCATATTTAGATTGTACAGCGCTTTCATATTGTTTAACGGTGGTTTTGTTCCTTTAGAATAGGAAGATCAGGATAAAACCGTATTCATGTGTATTCATGAAGAATCTTTTTTCAAAATCCCACATAGAAACCAAGCCCAATATTAATGCAGTTGTGGAGAATTGTACACATCAGTTTAAAAAGTTATCTGGCTTGTCCGAACCACCACTATCAGAAGTAGATCAGATTCAACCAGTGAAATTTTAGTGTGAAAGCTATCATCGAAATCATAACACCATGTTATTACATCCATATATATTAAAACAGCATTCTTATTATTCTTAGTCTCGCAATATTTGCCTATCGAATAAGATCTTTTTGAGGTCTCATTTCCTTGGCCAGTATCCTGCAATGTTCAGTCGTGAAAAAATTAACTCTATTAGGTATCAACATGAAAACAACATATTTTGCTCTCATCCTTCTGACTATTCTAATTCAATCTTGCTTAAGCACCGCCAGTCACGAAGGCGGTAAGATGTTGAACCCCGGAGCAATGAAGGTTTCTGCCTTTGCCACAGGTCAAGGTGTATCCTTTGGTTATGTCAACGACGATGGTTATAAAGTCTATGACGAAATCGAAACTGTACTCGGTTTAGGCATAAACTATGGCTTTAATGAAAACTTTGAACTTGGAGCTAGAACTGGAGCTAATGCTTCATCATTAGTCTATGGAAAATTTCGAGGAATACATGGCGGTAGTTTTCATCAAGCGTTTACCTTTGGAATTGGATTCTTTAACGATGAGGAAGACTCGGAATCTACTCACTTTACCCAGCTTTATACAGGTTTACCGTTAACTCTAGAGCTAAGTCCCTATATCCGTATCAATGCCCATCCTCAGTACAATATGCTGTTTAACCTAGGTGAGGATTTTTATAGAAGCATGTACGGATCATCTTTTGGTTTATCAATCGGCAAAGAGTGGGGCGTTAGCTTTGAAACAAGTTATATGAAAATTGACAGTGAAGATGCCGCATTCCGAAGTGCCTCTCTTGGATTTTTCATCAATAGTTAGTGATTAAGTAAAGTACCCGCAATTGTTTCTGTGCGAGCAATGGATCTGCGGGTGGTGGGCCTCCCGGCGCTTCTCCAATACAGTCTCACCTGAAGAGACTGTATATGTCACATTAGCCATTTGAACTTTCAATAAAACAGAGCTCCTGAGTCCAACTAGGAAACAGCCAGTGTATTTAGTAAAAAACGCCTTTGTTAGTATCTTTAGTCGTTGCAGATACACCTCGGATAGTAAACCGAATGGAATTAAGTTGAAATCAGATAACCATTTTATCGAACGTTCAATGTTTTGAAAGTTATTTGATATTTTCGGTGAATGCCGCAATTGTAAGTTCTCATGGTGAAAATTCTAATTTTACATGTGATTTTTCAGGCTCGAAATTACACCTGCTATCTATACAAGAAGTAGTTCCTGTTCCGCAGGGAGGTACCTTTGCTCTTTCTGTGCAGGCGACATTTTTTTTAAATAGACCGACAAATTCCTCATACTTTGCCTTCATTACAGCTGTTTCGATGCCCCCGTTTGCACAATCGCAAGCCCCGTTGTTAGCGTAAGTGCAATCATTTGCATTGCTACAGCCTGATTGATAGCTCAACAACCTGTCGCTATCGATAGGTTTGTCATACAATTCCTTATCATCAGTTTCAGCATTAACCATTGCATTATCGGACTTATTTAAGCAAGATACCGGTGAAAGAACCAGAGTAAAGATAAGAATATAATAGATTCGTAATGCCATCTCTCAATCCTTTAGAAGATGAATTTTTAGAGCTATGTATGACCCATAACCTTCATTTGTTCCACTAATATTAACGCACTAAGACTTAATAATAGAGTGCCAGTTAGAATCCTCAATATTTTATT
>JBNKNM010000041.1:0-34584 GCA_050293845.1 Pseudobacteriovorax sp.
ATTCGATGCTCGCCGCAGGGCTTCTCCATTCCTCCCGGCCCTAAAGAGACCGGGTTTCCTGGAGAAGTTTGATGAAGTTACTACATGAAACGCCCTCGCAGACTGCTGGACCTTATATGCATATAGGGCTTTTACCTAATTTTATTGATTTGGATGTATATCAACATAATTTTGGCAGTAACCTTTTAGAGGAAAAGTCTTCTAACCATGCCATAAAAATTCAAGGATATATATTTGATGGTGCTGGAAATCTGGTCAAAGATGGTTTTTTAGAAATTTGGCAGTTAAATGCAGAGGGCCAATTTGCTAGTCGATCTGGCAAAGGAAATTGTCGTGGGTGGGGCCGAGCTTCGACAGACTTTAATACAGGCCAATACTCATTCATTACAGAGAAACCGGCTGCAGCGGCGCAGTTGATACAACCAGAAGCACCTCATATTAGCTTTTGGATTGCAGCAAGGGGTATAAACATAGGGCTGAATACCCGGATGTATTTTCCCGAGTATGAAGATCTAAATAACAAAGATCATGTGCTGGCTCAGGTTCCCACAGGCAGATTGGCAACCCTTTTGGCAAATCGTATCGAAGATAACACTTATCAGTTTGATATACATTTACAAGGTCCGACGGAAACCGTGTTTTTTGATATATAAGCGAGCTAGACGATTGTGAGGGTGATTCGGACCTATGAAAAAGTTTTTACCATTAGAACAGGCTATAGCTGACAATCTTCATGATGGAGATACTGTTGCCTTTGAAGGCTTCACCCACCTTATCCCCCATGCTGCAGCCCACGAGGCGATAAGGCAAAGACGAAGAAATTTAACTCTTATTCGCATGACTCCCGATATCATTTATGATCAGATGATTGGAATGAACTGTGCCAAAAAACTAATTTTCTCGTTTGCAGGAAATCCAGGTGTGGGGCTCTTACATCGCTTACGTGATGCTGTAGAAAATGCTTGGCCGCAGCAATTGGAAATCGAAGAGTACTCCCATTCTGCCATGGCAAACGCATGGGAAGCCGGTGCTTCAGGTTTGTCATGTGCAATTTTCCGAGGCTCTCAAGATACCGATTTAAATAAGATCAACAGTAATATCAAGTCGATCAAATGCCCTTTTACAGAAGAGAAGTTGACAGCTGTACCCGCCCTTCGCCCTGATGTAGGAATTATCCATGCTCATAGAGCTAATAAGCGCGGTGACATCATGATTGAAGGCATTATTGGAGTGCAAAAGGAAGTGGTCTTGGCATCTAAAAAAGTTGTTGTAACGGTGGAAGAAGTGGTAGATGAATTTAAGGAACCACATCCTAATTTATGTATTCTACCGGCTTGGACTGTTACTGCCGTTTCCCACGTACCGGGTGGAGCCCATCCTTCATATACCCATGGGTTATATAAGAGAGATAATCTGTTTTATCAGCAATGGAATGAAATAGCAGTCAGCCGTGAATCTTTTATGAATTGGATGGAGGTAAATGTTCTTAATAAGGATGCCAGTGTATTTGTTGAGCGGGTGAAACTACTAAATTGATCTTTTGTAAAAGATATGAAGCAGTAGGGACTAACGATCTAAAGGAGCCACCCTATGACGGGGTTTTCATCATCGGAAATGATGACCATTGCAGCCTCAAGGGCTTTGAGCAATGATGATGTTTGCTTTGTGGGAATAGGCGCACCATCTGCTGCCTGTAACCTTGCAAGGCTAACCCATTCTCCCGATATAACACTTATCTACGAATCTGGAACCATTGGAGTTTCTCCTAGCACACTACCCCTCTCCATTGGAGATGGAGAATTGTGCTCCACAGCTCTAACAACAGTTTCAGTACCCGAAATGTTTCGCTATTGGCTTCAAGGAGGCAAGATCAATGTCGGTTTTCTTGGTGGAGCACAACTAGATCCTTTCGGCAATATTAATACAACAGTAATCGGTGACTATAAAAACCCTAAAGTCCGGCTACCAGGAGGTGGAGGAGCACCGGAGATCGCTTTGTCTTGCCAAAAAATATTTATTACTATGAAACAAAGTACTCGTGGATTTGTCGCAAAATTAGATTTTCTAACCTCGCTGGGACATGGATCAGGCTATGGATATCGCTACCGTTCTGGAATAAAGACCCTCGGCCCGACACTGCTTTTTACCGATTTGGCTGTATGGGAAATCGATCGACAATCCAGTAAGTTTTGTATCGCTTCTTTGCATCCAGGAGTCACGAAACAAGATATTGAAAAAACTGTCCAATGGTCGGTACAGTACCATGAAAATCTAGAAACGACCCCACCACCGACAATTGAGGAGCTTGAGACTTTAAGGGATTTACAACAGAGAACAAAAAAAAGACATTCCAGGGAGCTGTGACATGGTAGAAGCATTTATTTGTGACTATATCCGTACACCCATCGCTAAGTTTGCTGGCTCTCTCGCAGCTATTCGTACCGATGATCTCGCTGCCTTGCCACTAGCGGCTCTTATGGATCGTCATCCCCATGTAGACTGGCATAAAGTTGACGATGTCATTTTCGGCTGTAGCAACCAAGCTGGCGAAGACAACCGCAATATAGCACGCATGGCTTCTCTTCTAGCAGGACTTCCTGAAACAGTGCCAGGGACAACAATCAATCGGCTCTGTGGCTCTGGTATGGATGCTATCTTGGCGGCATCACGAGCCATAAAGACGGGAGATGCTGATCTGATACTGGCTGGAGGGGTCGAAGGTATGTCTCGAGCTCCATTTGTGATACATAAAGCCCAGAAGGCCTTTTCTAGAACCTCAGCCATAGAAGATACCACCATAGGTTGGCGTTTTGAAAACCCCAAAATGAAAGCCAGTTTTGGCACCGATGCGATGCCCGTAACAGCAGAGAATGTGGCTGCTGAATTCAATATTTCGCGAGAGGATCAAGATAGATTTGCTCTTAGCTCCCAACATAAAGCGGCTCGCGCCATTGACAATGGTCGGCTTGGAAAAGAGATATTATCGGTAACAGTACCCCAGCAGCGAGCTGATCCTGTCGTCTTTGATCGCGACGAACACCCTTACCCGCGAACCTCTATGGAAGCTTTGGGACGTTTAGCTACCCCATTTCGAACAAATGGAACCATAACAGCTGGCAATGCCAGTGGTATTAATGATGGTGCCGCTGCAATGATGTTAGCATCTTCAAAGGCTATAGAAAAATATGGGCTCACTCCTATGGCCCGCATTGTGACTGGTACGACCGCCGGTGTAGCACCTCGTATTATGGGAATTGGTCCCGTCCCCGCTATCCAAAAACTTCTAAGCCGCACCCAGTTATCCCTAAAAGATTTCGATATCATAGAACTTAATGAAGCATTTGCTGCCCAATGCTTAGCTTGTATGCGACAACTGGGAATTGCTGATGACGATCCTCGAGTCAACCCCAACGGAGGGGCCATTGCTTTAGGTCACCCTCTTGGAATGTCTGGCTTACGAATCTCTGGAACCGCTGCTATCGAGCTAAGAGAAAAAAAACTGTATCGCGCTCTGGCCGCAATGTGTATTGGAGTCGGGCAAGGCATTGCCATTGCTCTGGAAAGAGTGGAATAGAAATGTATACCTTAGTATTAAAACACCCACTGTTAATTAGTTTATGCTCTGATCCCGTATGTAACGAAGCATTTAGTTTGTCATCCGATATGAAAGCGATGCTTCGCTATGAAGATGAACTTTCAAAGGCTACAGCACAATTGGGGCTGATTCCCCAGGAGGCATCAGAAGCTATTAGTCGGGCTTGTAAGACATTCGAACCAAATGTTTTAGACTTAGAAGCTGCAACCCAAAAGGATGGGCTACACATTCCTGAATTGATACGGCAATTAAAGGCCTATGTTGGTGAACCTTACGCAACTTATGTCCACTTTGGGGCAACGAGTCAAGATCTGATTGACACCAGCCTAATGATGCGACTTTCAACGTTACTTCCCATGTTTGAAGAAAAAATAAGTAACGTGCTCCATGACCTAGCACAACTCAATGAAGATTATGGTTCCTATCAATTTAAAGCTCATACTCGTATGCAAGTAGCCCTACCTATCACAGTTAGCCATAAGCTCCAGACTTGGTCCTCCCCCCTAGAGGAGATACGGCGTGAGCTACCTGTATTGTGCAAAAGCCTTCGCAAATTACAATTGGGCGGGGCGGTTGGAAATAGGGAAGCTTATCAAGATAAGGCGCAAGATATAGCTAAGATCCTCGCTAATAGTCTAGGCTTGGAGGACTCAGAATGTTGGCATACAAACCGACTACAACTCGTTAAACTTACTGACTGGCTCTCGCAACTAAGCGGCGTTATGGGAAAGATTGCTTGCGACATTTCTTTGCTATCGCAAAAAGAACGTGAAGTGATTGTTTTAATCGAAGGAGGGACTTCATCTTCAATGCCTCACAAGCTCAACCCTGTTAAAGCGGATGTTATCGTAGCACTATCTCGCTACCAAGCGACTCTTTCTGCATCTATGCATCAGGCCTTAATCCATGAAAATGAACGATCGGGAAGCGCTTGGACTTTAGAATGGCTGACATTACCACAGATGGTTATCATTGCTTCTGGCGCTTTGAATACACTTACGACATTACTCCAGAACATCAAGTTTCAACAACAGAATATATAAGGGACTTTAATAAGTAATGATTAATACACAGGAGGAAAAATCAAATGAATCATTCGAAAGTTTTGATAACATGTTCATTATTACTGCTAGCAAATACTAGCGCACTATGGGCTCAAAAAACATTTCATTTCACTGTTCACCATCTGCTTAATGCTAAATCAGCAGGTCAGGTCGTACTAATAGAACCATGGGTAAAAAAAATTGAGCAAGAGTCTAAGGGGCGCCTAAAGTTCGAGATATTTCCTTCAATGTCCCTTGGAGGAAAACCTGCCGACTTATACCAGCAGTTGCGTGATGGTACCGCAGATCTTGTGTGGATGCTTCCTGCTTACACTCCTGGAGTTTTTCCTCGTTTGGAGGTGTTCGAATTACCGGGTGTCCATCAAGGAAGCGCTAAAGCAACAACCTTAGCAATACAAGACATGATGGATGCCATTAAGGAAGATATTGAAGATGTTAAGCCTATACTTATTCATGTCCACGGTGGGAACGCCCTACATTTAAGTAAGAAGAAAATTACACGTCTACAAGATCTAAAAGGATTAAAGATCCGTATTCCTTCTCGTACCGGTTCTTGGCTGATAGATAGTTGGGGGGCGGAGCCGGTAGGTATGCCCGTTCCAGCACTTCCCCAGGCATTGTCTAAAGGAACAGTCGACGGCACGATGCTCCCATTTGAAGTAGCCATACCTTTAAAACTTACGGAGCTAATCGACAATTCAGTAGAATTATCAGATAACAGAAGATTTGGGACTTTAGTTTTTATCTTTGCCATGAATAAAAAGCGATACAATTCCCTTCCTGCGGATCTCAAAAAAATTATTGATGACAATTCTGGTCTTGCTATAGCTGGAAGTATAGGAGAAACATGGGACGAATTAGAATCGACTGGGATCGAAACTACCTTAAAAAAAGGAAAAAGCGTGTATTCTTTATCTAAAGAGGCTTCAAAGGAGTTCGATAAACTAAATGAAAAGGTGGTTGATCGTTGGATTCGGGAGGTTAAGAAAAATGACATCGATGGAAAAAATCTTGTCGAAACCGCAAGAACCATGATTAAAAAATATACTGAAAAAAGCCGACAAAAACTAGAATTTTAGGCCTAAAAATTTTAGGGAAAAGGAGGAGATCCATAATCATGAAGAGATATTTGGAAAAAATAACCTTCCTGTGGGCGCTCATGGGAGGAGTACTATTACTTGTCATTGTATGCATTACAATGATAAATGTGACTGGTTTTTCCTTAAATCTTATAGCGAAGCATTTCGGCAAGAACATATCAGGACTAACGGGGTATGAAGATGCTGTAAGCTTTGCTGTTGGAGTCGCTGCACTGTCATTCCCTCCTTATTGTCACATTCAAAAAAGTCATATAGCTGTCGATCTTTTTAATAATATGCTACCTGTTGCCTTTCAAAAAGTCCTAGTCATAATTTCTGATGTGATTATTGTTTTCATAGCCCTATTCCTTGGCTTCATGCTTCTAGCTGGGGCCGTGCAATTAGAATCTGATGGGACGCTCTCTCCAGTCCTTGAATGGCAAGTGTGGCCTTTTTTCTTACCTGGTGCTTTTTCTTGCTTTTTGTGGAGTCTGATAGCAGGTCATGCGGTATACGATAACATTAAAATCGGAACCAAGGTTCCATTGGAGATAGATGAAACATGGAACGAGAACTTGTCGGCCTGATATCTTTAGGGATAATGATTTTACTGATCATGCTCCGTATACCAGTTGCAGTAGCTATGCTATCAGTTGCGATTGGTGGCGCCTATGCCCTTAGCATTGTAGCTCCTTTTCTACGGTTTGAGCCATATATATTACAGTTTAAGAATAGCCTTTGGTCAGTAGTTTCAAACTACGATCTCTCAGTGGTACCCTTGTTTATTTTAATGGGCCATCTGGCAGCCGTTTCTGGACTTAGTAGAGATCTTTTTCAAGGTATCAGTGCTATTGTTGGCCGATTAAAAGGAGGGGTTGCTTTCGCAACTATCATAGCCTGCGCTGGTTTTGGGGCTGTCAGTGGTTCGTCACTAGCTACAGCCAGTACCATGAGTCAAATTTCTTTACCTGAGCTTCGCAAACTCAAATATAGTGAAAGTCTAGCAACTGGCCTGTTAGCAGCCGGTGGGACTTTAGGGATTTTGATTCCACCCTCTGTAGCCCTCGTTATATATGCCATTGTTGTTGAAGCATCTATAATTTCTATGTTTCAGGCAGCTGTTATCCCCGGTTTACTTGCTGTAGTTTTTTTTATTTTTGTCATTTTTATTAGTATTTGGCGAGCTCCCGACTCAGCTCCCAAGGGCGAAGCACTTTCTAAATCAGAATTTTGGCGTGCCATCAAAAGACTTATTCCTGTCTTGACCGTATTTACTTCAGTTATTCTTGGATTGGGTATGGGTTTATTCACACCGACTCCTGCAGCATCAGTCGGAGTTTTTGCAATCGTCATCTATGGGTTGGCGTTGCGCTATGCTACTGGCAAGGGACTGAGGCTAAAGGGAATCATGACTTCCCTTTTGGCAACAGCAACCACATCGGGCATGCTTTACTTCATAATTTTTGCCGCTGACGTACTCAAGGGATTTTTTGCTCGTACAAAATTACCTATCTGGCTTAGTTCCTGGGCAGCAAATTGTGGGTTAGACCCTTATATGATTCTAGTCATCATGCTAGTAACACTAATTGTTCTGGGATGCTTTCTAGACTCTTTATCAATGATATTAGTCGTAATTCCTTTCTTTTGGCCCGTTTTAGTGGAATTGAATGGAGGAGATTTTGTTGCAGCATCCTCTGCGGCCTATGGTATGTCTAGTGATGATCTGAAAATATGGTTCGGCATTTTGTCGCTGATTGTCGTTGAGTTGGGCCTTATAACTCCCCCTGTTGGTTTAAATGTTTTTATTATCAAAAATTTTTCGCCAGAAACATCGATGCAAACTATTTTTTCGGGCGTCATGCCTTTTTTCTTTATTGAATTGGTACGGGTTCTAGCCCTAGTCTTACTGCCCGCTTTAGTTTTACTATTGCCCCATTTTTTATCCGGTTAGGAAGTAATGGAGATGATACAACGACTAAAAAAGAAATTTAGGAATTAAACTCACTGCTGGTGAGCCCCATAGGAGCTGAGAACATGAACCATAATATTAAAACACAAGTTGGAATCATTGGGGCTGGTCCTTCGGGTTTGCTGCTATCGCAAATCCTTCATCTACAGGGTATTAAAAGTGTAATCGTTGAATGCAAAAGCCAAGAACATGTCCTTTCACGGATACGTGCTGGGGTCTTAGAGTGGGGTAGCGTTGAAATTCTTAGAGCTGCCGGTGTTGGAGAACGCATGGGCAAAGAAGGAATTCCCCATGACGGATTCTATATAAAAACTCCCACTGGCAAGTACCATATTGATCTCAAAGGACTCACAGGACATTCTGTGATGGTTTATGGGCAAACTGAAATCACCAAAGATCTGGTGGCAGCCAGAGAAGCAGAAAATGGAATCTTGTTTTACTGTGCTCAAAACGTAACACCCCTAGATCTGGAACAGAAGATGCCAAAAATTATATTTCAAAAAGATCACCAAAATTTTGAAATAGAGTGCGATTATATTATTGGTTGTGATGGCTACCACGGCATCAGTCGAAGATCGATCCCGAAAAGTGAATATGAGAGTTATGAAAAGATCTACCCATTTGGTTGGCTGGGAGTGTTATCAAAAACACCACCCGTTTCTGAAGAACTTGTTTATGGAAGTTGTGAAAGAGGATTTAGCCTATGTTCCATGCGGTCGTTTGAGCTTTCACGTTATTATATTCAGTGTGACATCGATGATAGTACTAATAATTGGTCTGACAATAGTTTTTGGGAAGAATTAAAGATACGTATAGGATCGAAACTGGCAGACAATTTAGTAACAGGAAGCTCTATAGAAAAAAGCATTGCTCCTTTAAGAAGTTTTGTTAGCTCAACTATGAGATACAAGAAGCTATTTCTAGCAGGAGATTCAGCCCATATTGTTCCACCGACTGGTGCTAAGGGATTAAATTTGGCGATTTCTGATGTTGCTTTGCTGTCAAAGGCCTTAACAACCTATTACCGCTGCGAAGATGAAAATTCATTGCTTTCCTATTCAAACCGCGCTTTAAATCGCGTTTGGAAAGCGGAACGTTTCTCTTGGTGGATGACAAACCTTTTACACAACTTCCCCAATAGAGCTATCTTTGATAAGAAAATGTTAGAGGCAGAAAGGGACTATTTTTTAAGATCGGTTGCAGGCCGCACTACGATTGCTGAGAATTACGTAGGATTACCCCTTGATACAGAATTAAAGGGAATTTTGTTTTAAAACTAGGCGGCTTTCAGATAACATCATGACAGAGTATGTTCGAAAATCCTTTCTCTCAGAACGTGTTTTAAGACTTTTCCATTGGCGTTTCTGGGAAGCCTATCAATAGTGAGAACATGCCTGGGTAACTTATAACGCGCAACCTCCTCTGCGATCGTTTTGATAAGAATTTTGGCATCGATGGTTGTATTCGGTTTAGCAACAACAAATAAACAACCCACCTCACCCCATTTCTCATCAGGAACCCCGACAAGAGCACATTCTTCAACTTGCGTAATAGGGGCGACGAGGGCCTCGATTTCGGCTGGATAAACATTTTCTCCTCCGGAGATATACATATCCTTTTTTCGCCCCACGATCCGGTAATATCCCGCCACATTACGACGAAACAGATCTCCAGTCTTAAACCAACCCTCTGACGAAAAAGCTGTTTCCTTTAGCTCAGGCTGTCGCCAATATCCTAGACATACATTGGGACCCTTCAACCATAGTTCCCCAACAGAGCCAATTTCAACATCTCTACCATCATCATCTACCAAACGACACATCATACGTGGCGTATGCAAACCAACGGATTCTATATGACTACGGATAAGATGAATATCCCGAGGCATACCGAATACGGTTCCAACTTCACTCATACCATAGCCATCAACAATAGGAATGTCATCGTCTAACCACTGAACTTTAGAAGAGGGGGGATGGGGGGCCCCTCCCGTAAAAATTGCTGTTAGTTTTTTTAATTGGGGAGCCGAAAAATTTTCTAAACTTCGCAACTTGCCAGCCATTTGTGGCACGCAAAAATAATGAGTTATGCCAAGATTTGAGTCACACAACCAGTCAAGAGTGCGTTCAGGTATAAATCCATCAGAAATATATATTTTTGCGCCTAGCATCAACGCCGGTCGTATACTCGCAACTAAACCAATGGTATGAAACATGGGGGCTTCACAAAGGAATGCACTATTATAGCTAACTTTTCCTAAAAGGGAAAAGTTGATAGCTGATTCTGTTACATTGGTTTCAGATAGCAGGACACCTTTACTTTTTCCAGACGTTCCCGAAGTGTATAATATCAAGGAGGGTCGTTTTAAATCTGTTAGAATGGAAAAATTTGGTACAAGATTGCTGCAAGCTTGGTGGAATTCATCGATTTGTTCCCATTGATAGCGCAATGCCATATCCTGGTATTTTTCTAACGCGAAATGGTCAGCTAGAGTTAAAGCAGGTTGGCTATCTGCTAAAAGATTTTCAATTTCGGATCTGGCTAATCGCCAGTTCAGAGGTACAAAGATGATATTCATTCGGACACAGGCCATATGAATAATGACGAACTCAGCCCTATTTTTAGCAATTATAGCCAAACGATCACCGTCATCTAAGCCAAGCTTAGCTAGCATACTAACGCAGGAACCTATAGAACTATGTAACTCTGCATAGCTCCAGCTTCTAGTGGAGCTTAAATCCACTATGGCCAGAGAGTTTGGGTTAAATTGGGCATTTAAACTAATATAGTCAGTTGATTGAAACGTCATGATCAAAACCTTCACCTCACATTTGTTTAGATCTGTCGTATGCCCCTAGCCCTGGCCTGTAGGATTTTTCATCTAAAAACTGACGGATACCCTCTTTACGACCATCACTATCGAAACTATTTGCCGCTTCTTGAGCACGGATTAGGTAGTCCTCGGCATTATCATAGGTCATTTCTCCGACTCGCCTTAATGCATCTTTTGTCGCTTTCAGAGCTACCGGGTTTTTTTCTAACAGACAGTTAGCAACATGTGTAACGCGAGATTCTAGTTGTGATAAAGGCACGGCTTCATTTACTAAGCCCCATTCCGCAGCAGTTCTGCCATCAATAGTCTCCCCTGTCATGGCGTGATACATTGCTTTACGCATTGGCATGAGTTCCCTTGCTACCTTTGTCGCGCCACCACCTGGCAATATTCCCCAATTGACTTCACTTAAACCAAATTTTGCCTCTAAAGCAGCAAAAGCCAAGTCGCACCCGAATAAAGGGCCATAACCGCCGCCAAAGCACCAGCCGTTTACCATGGCAATAGTTGGCTTTTGGTACCATCTTAAGCGTCTCCACCAGGTGTAGGCTTCTCTCTGTGCTTGTCGCGTTGCCCCTAACCCTTGGGCCTCCGTTTCCCGGAAGTATTCATTAAGATCCATACCTGCGGACCAAGCTGACCCTTCCCCCGTTAAGATCAAAACGCCAAAATTTTGATTGAATTCAAGTTCATCGAGCACCGCAAGCATTTTTTGGTTTAGAGAAGGGTTCATGCAATTACGCTTTTCTGGTCGATCAAATTTGACCCAGGCGATACCGTCATTGATTTTATAAGTCACAGTATCTTTGGAATTGTTGTTGTGTTTCATATTATCTCCAGAATAATTTAACAGCCAAAGTTCTCTAGATGGTTTGCAACTGATATTCGTTCAAAAATTATTTTTTTGCAATGATAGGGAAATTTGAATAAGTAAATGTCATTGCTTAGCTGATGATTTACGAACTTTTAGTCGGAATATCTCTAATTTAGGAAAACTTAAGATGACATTTGTCTTACAGAGGTTCAATCTCCAATTACCTAAGGGGGATGACAAATAACAAAAGGGAATAGAAAAATAACTTTTCCTTTAATCAAAATTCAAAACGCAGTAAATCTGATGTTTATTGGAATTTGTTCCGCTTACATTCTAACTTAAAAGGATGTCTAAATGTTATTAAATGAAAGTAAAAATCTATTAGATAAGGAAGTTTGGACTGGTCGCTTATTTGACGGAGATTGGATAAGTCCCAAGGGCGGTACTTATCAAATAGTTGAGCCAGCTACTGGTGACACTATGACGACGGTTGGCTTAGCAAATAAACAAGATATAAATATCGCCTGCGAAGCTGCAAAGGAAGCGCAAATAGGATGGAGTAAGCTGCCCTCGCGGGAGCGTGCTAAGTATCTAAGAAATGCGGCAGATGTTTTGGATCATCACAGCGAAGAATTGAGTCGTTATGTAGCCCGCGAAACGGGAGGTATCTTTCCTAAAGGACAGCATGAAGTCCGTGAAGCTGCCTCGCTCTTACATCTTGCTGCAGCAACAGCCATAAGCTCACGGGGAGAAATCCTACAAAGCCAGAAGGTAGAAACACTAAGTTTAGCGAGGCGTGTCCCAAGAGGTGTGGTAGGCATTATTTCACCCTTCAATTTCCCATTAATCCTGTCAATGCGGGCCATCGCACCAGCCTTATCTTGCGGTAATAGCGTAGTGATAAAGCCTGATCCACAAACTGCCATATCTGGAGGCTACCTTATAGCTCGCATCTTTGAAGAAGTGGGGCTTCCAAAGGGAGTACTACAGGTACTCCCCGGAGAGGCTGAGGCTGGTGAAGCTTTATGTGTCAATCCAGATGTCGATATGATTCAATTTACAGGATCTGCAGCTGTTGGTCGTCGGGTTGGTGAATTGGCTGGAAAACATTTAAAAAAGGTTTCCCTTGAACTAGGAGGAAACAATGCCCTTATTATTCTTGATGATGCTGATATAGATTCCGCCGTGAATAACGCTACTTGGGGTGCTTTTCTTCACCAAGGTCAGATTTGTATGGCCTCTAGTCGGATCTTTGTTCAAGAATCCATAAGCCAGGAATTTACGCAAAGATTTGCGGAAAAAATCAACCATCTCCCTGTGGGCAATCCTTCTACTGATCAGGTTGCATTAGGCCCTGTGATCAACGCTAAACAATTAGAACGTATCCAAGCCTTGATTGCGGATACGGTGTCTGCTGGTGCCAAGGTCGAAGTTGGTGCTAAGAATAATGGACTGTTCCATGAGGCTACTGTGATTTCTGGGGTTAAACCTGGTATGAGGCTTTTTGACGAAGAATGCTTTGGTCCGGTGGCAAGTATTATCACCTTTAAGGATGATGCGGAAGCATTAGCTCTTGCCAATCAACACCAGGGGTCCTTGGCTGCAGGGGTCATGTCACAATCAGTGGGTCGGGCGATGGCAATGGCTAACCAGTTAAAATCAGGTTTGGTCCATGTGAACGATCAAACCGTTAATGATGAAGGCAACAACCCTTTTGGAGCGCCAGGTGTTGCTGGAGCAGGATCTTCTGTTGGTGGCCCTGCTGACATTGAGGAGTATACGCGATGGCAATGGTATACTATTAAAGCGGAGCCACCAAAGTACCCCTTTTAGTTGAGATAACTACTGAGCGCTCTTCCCTGATAGTTAGGGTGTAAAGGTGAAACTTTGCTTAAAGTGAATAATTTTTGTTAACGGCGAAAAGCAACGCTTGATTCGCCGATAGGAATTATAGTTGGGCCTGTTCCTCTTTGATCATTTTACTGAGCATACGACGGGCCTGAACACCACCTGAGTCGATATCAAGCATTAATAGTTTTCGTTTAGCATGGCGATCAAGATTGATTTGCTGCTGTTCCAAAATTTTCCGATCTTCGGCGAATATTTTTCCCTGACCTTCTCTAATCTTTTCTGTAAGTGCGACGTCCTCTGGTTTAAATCGTCTAGCCATACCCCAAAAATACCAGATTGAGCTTTTCGTTTCTGGGGTTATAAAATCGATAACAGTACTGCTAACCTTGTACTTGTGATCGGCCTCATAACTCCCATACCCAGCTAATGCAACTCCCACTTCGATCATCACATGACTAGGAGGAATAAAATGACAAATCTGCCAACGATCTACGGATGCATTGGGGTCCAATTCATTGGATTCTAAAGCCATTTTCCAAAATGGTGGTGCAGAAATATTCTCTATAAACCGACTAGTGAGGATTTTACCATTATCGACTCTAGTCTTCACTGGTGCTTCATCGATTTCCTTTTGCCCTATACTGCTAGCATGCACGTAAGTCTCATGAGTGAGATCCATGAGATTATCAATCATGAGACGATAATCGCAATTAATGTGGAACAGACCTCCGCCAAATGCCCATTGGGGATTATTGCCCCAAATGAATTCGGGAATAAGGCTAGGATCTGACAATTCCGGTTTTCCAACCCAAATCCATATGAAACCATATCTTTCCACTATGGGAAAAACGCGTATACAGGGAAAGTGCTGAACCTTCTGTTTGGGCATAGAATGGGTGCGACCATCACGCCCCATACGAAGTCCATGATAACCACAAACCAATTGACCATCATCGACGAATCCAAGGGAAAGCGGTACTCCACGGTGAGGACAAAAATCTTCGAGCGCCGCTATGGATCCATCATGATCACGGAAAAACACGATAGATTCGTCACATATTTTTCGCGCCAAAGGTTTGTTTGAAATCTCGTCACTGGTACAGGCAACATACCAAGTATTTTTTGGGAACATGCTCGCCCCCTCCTAAATTTCTCATAAATTTCGCTCACTATAGCTGCCTTAAATAAAAGCTGCAATGAAGAATTCGCACTAGCATTCACATATTTCATGATTCATTTAGGACCTTGATAGTTCTGACGACGACGATTCTTATTTAAGTTGATTCACTGAAGCCATATACCTCCCAAAGTGCACACCAACCAATGTTGAAATTCCCTCAAGGGAAACCTCATTCTCATAGAAAATCTTTTCTGATCCTGGTTTAGATATTGGAGGCGGTAATTTCGCTAACGATATCCTCATTATCCTCTATGATGACAGCTATACAATCATCTGCACCTGACCAATGAGCCTTTGTTTTCTGGTAATTTTCATGGGACAGTAATTCCATTTTTTTGGTCTGACCACGCCCTTTTCCCTTCACATTCTTCTGAATATTGGTTTCTTGTTCACCCAATTCAGAACAGGCGACAACCTCCGGTTCTTCCGATTCTATGGCATCTTCCTCCTGACTTTCCCAAGAAGCATCTTCTGGGACCGCACCTGAGACAGGCTGGCTTTCTTTCACCCCCTCACAGGATAAAACAAAGAAAGCAACTAAAGACAATCTTACGCAATAACGCATTTCTTACCTCCTATCATTATTATCGTTGTTAGTATCGGTGGGATTTTTTTGTATAAAAAATAATTAATTTTTCTATGCTTTTAATAGAGCTTAGCTATAATATTTAAATTAGTATTATTCTTAATTACGTATCATAGTTTGGCTTTTATCCGAATCTGGTAAGGTTATTAACTGCTTATACAGAATAAATTATCATGACAGGGAATTTGAGATCTTTGAGAAAGTCATAACAATCGCTTACCTGGTATTCTTTGTACATAATAGCTAAAGTTCCTCAGTAGAATTCCCGAATACATAAGAGGAGGAAGTATGGACACAAAGAATCTACTACACCAGCTGACAAGAACAGAGATTTTACCCAGTAATTTTATGGAGTATAAACTGTTCCTATCTTCCTTGTTCTCCGCCATGAAGCAACGGACCAAATATGGCTATCACCAATTTGCTGAAGACCTAGGATTCAGCCGCACTAATATCATGTATCAATACATGCAAGGTGTCAGAAAGCTAACAGCAAAGACAGCCAAACAGATCAGTGACACATTGGACCTAAAAGGTGTTGAAAGACGCTATTATGAACTTATGATAGAATATTGTAATACCGGAAAACAACCTGTTCGCGACAATTGCCTGCAAAAGATGCTTGATATTAAATCGCACAAATTGAACTCAGAGGTGGATAAAAACCAATTATCATTCCTTTCCGAGTGGTACCACCCGGTAATTCTAGAATTTATCAGCATCAATGGATTTAAAAATGACCCCTATTGGATTGCTGAGCAAATCACACCTAAATTAAGACCTGAACAAGTCAAAAAGAGCTTGGTCCTTTTGGAAAAACTCCAACTGATAGAAATAAAAGATGATGTCATTTCAGTAACTAATAACACAGTCCGCACTGGCCACCGTATCAGAGGTATTGCTCTTACCAGCTATCATAAAAACATGTTGGAAAGGGCTCAAGAAGCACTCATTCGTACTCCCGGTAAGTTGCGTAATATTAGTGCTATGACGATTTCTGTTAACGAAGAAAATTTTAATAAGATTAGATCGATGATACATGAATTCAATGAAAAGATTTTTACTATAGCGAATGAGAGCCAAGATCCCGATAGTATATACCAGGTGAATATCCAGCTATTCCCCTTTATTCTGCCACCAAAGAAGGACGAAGAGCAATGAGAGTGATGAACATATTCACAAAAATGACCCTTATTGCTATATTATGGATTAGTGGAGCTTGCGGCACATATGTGGGAAATCCTGAAGATGATGATACTTCTACAGCACAACCGGCACCAAATGATCCCAATAGCCCTGGAGATGGAGGTGGATCTGGAACTGGCTCTAATCCAGGTGATCCTAATCAAGGTAATTATGAAGATGAGATTATCGTTATTTCCTTGGCTGATGCTCCCATTGAAGATCTCAGCGAAGTCAATGTACTCGTTGACAGTCTTAGCGTAAAACCAAGCACAGGGGAATGGATTTCTCTTGACCTAGCCACAAATGAAGCCATCAACCTCCTCAATTATCAGGATGGCAATAAGCTGGCTCTGGGTATTTCAAAAACTCTTCCTTCTGGTGACTATAATCGGATTCGTATTCTATTGAATGCAGATACTCCTGTCACAGCCAGGGATACAAATGGTGATGAAGTATCTATTCGAGCCCCTAGCGCAACAGATTCAGGTATTCAGGTCTCATATCAATTCACAATTTCCGACGATACACAGACCAGTATCACCCTAGACTTTGACCTTCGTTCTTCTATCAAAAAGACCGGAAATTCCTATATGATTCAACCTGTCATTCGAGCTTCCAACGATAAATTGAGTGCATCATTAGAAGGTAATTCAGCCGGTAAAGTAGTATGCCTATATGCAAGCAATGCAACAGCTGATAACGATGATAGTTGTGAAACCTCTGCAGGTTCTGCAAAGGTTAAAAATGGAATCTTCAAAATTCACTTTATTGAAGCGGGAAACTATTTCATCCGTACGTTCAATGAAGATGACTCCATCGAAGACTCAGAAACGTTTACCGTTCAGGAGGGAGAGAAAAAAGTTCTCTAGTTCTCTGATACCCGATATGTATTTTATTGGAAGAGGTCGCGGTCTATACCTACTTATTGAAAAGGTAGTCGCGACTTCTTTCCAGCTCTTTCTTAAGGTGAGGAATATCAAACCCCAAGATCCGATCTTTCCATTTCACAATACGACCTGCAACCATAACCGTCTCCACATTACTATGTGTTCCATGAGAGTAACGATAGCGCCCGGTACGCTATTGAGGGGTGCCACATTCAGTGCTTCTGCATCGAGTAAAATCAAGTCAGCTTCTTTGCCAGGTGATAAGGAGCCGACCTTTCGATCCAAATGAAGCCCTTTAGTTCCTTCGATGGTGGCAAATCTGAGAACATCTTTAAGTGGGGTTTTTGCATTTTCTAGAGTCGCAAAGTCTACACATAAAAAACCACCAATCTTAATAAACTGATACAAATAACTAACGACGCCTTAAGATAACTTTTAGCTGAATTTATATCAAACAATTTGGAATTTTCTGGTGATGGCATTTATAGGTTTTTCATGACCTAAGGGAAATGCTCTTGTATGATGAGCACCACTTAAATTTAAAATAGAAAGTGAGGAGTTCTTATGCCCTATCGAAGAAATTTTCCAACATGGACAAGTTCCTTTTGTCTGCTGATTCCTTTAAGCTTTGCTACCCCTAACACTGGAATCTCTGCACCTGAAGACTGGCCTCATATAACGAGTGAAATTCAGAAAGATCCTGCCATCGAACAACAGGTTCAAGGGATGTTAGCAAGGATGAGTCTCGACGAAAAAATCGGACAGATGGTGCAAGCTGAAATTCAAGAAGTAAGCCCTGCTGAAGTGCGCGAGTATCACCTTGGTTCTGTATTGAGCGGAGGTGGTTCTTATCCCCATGCCAACAAATATGCAAATGTAGAAGATTGGCTACGATTAGCGGACCAGTACTGGGACGCTTCCATGGATGAGTCTGATGGTAAGGTTGCGATTCCCATCATCTGGGGCATCGATGCGGTTCATGGTCATAGTAATGTAATCGGAGCTACCCTTTTCCCCCACAATATCGGCCTTGGAGCAGCCCGAGACCCTCAGTTACTTTATAAAATCGGCAGAGTCACTGCTCGTGAGGTTTTAGCAACAGGTATTGATTGGACCTTTGGACCAACACTAGCCGTGGTACGCGATGACCGCTGGGGACGCAGCTATGAGGGATACACCGAGTTCGCCGCGTTTTCAGCAGATTATGCTTATGCCATAGTAAGGGGTCTTCAGGGACGCTTGAGAGAACAAAATATTCTTGCTACAGCCAAGCATTTTCTGGGTGATGGAGGAACACAAAATGGAGATGACCAGGGCAACACCATTCTCAGTGAGTCCGATTTGCTCACGATTCACGCTAATGGCTACTTTGGTGCTATTAAAGCTGGTGTGCAAACCATTATGGTGTCCTTCAGCAGCTGGAATGGCAAAAAAATACATGGGAGTAAATACCTCATTAACGAGATTCTCAAGAATCGTATGGGATTTGATGGCCTCGTCGTATCGGATTGGAATGGTATCGGTCAAGTGGAAGGCTGTAATAATGGTAGCTGTGCACAGGCTGTCAATGCAGGAATAGACTTATTTATGATCCCATATCGATCTGATTGGAAGGCTTTTATCGCTAATACCAAGTCCCAGGTCTTAGCTGGCCAAATTCCATTGACACGAATCAATGATGCTGTGAGGCGTATTCTCCGGGTTAAACTACGCATGGGAGCCCTGACCACTAAGAGACCATCTTCCCGCCCCCTAGCCGGTTCTAGCGAACTCTTAGGGGCACCAGAACATCGGGACGTCGCCCGCGAAGCCGTTCGCAAATCTCTAGTACTACTCAAAAATAACGCCCATCTTTTGCCTTTAAAGCGTGACTTACGGGTCTTTGTAGCCGGGAAAAGCGCAAACAGTCCAGCTAACCAAAATGGCGGATGGACGATCACTTGGCAAGGAACAGGAAATCTGCCTTCGGATTATCGAGGGACCACGACGATTCTTTCAGGAATCCAGCAAGCAGCTTCCCAGGTGACTTACTCTGCAAATGGCCAGGGTGCCAACCCCCAAGCTCACGATGTCGCCATAGTGGTCATCGGCGAAACTCCATACGCGGAAGGCTATGGTGATATCGATACCGACGCCACTTTAGAACATGCCCGACTCTATCCAGAGGATCTTGAGGTCCTAAAAAGAGTTCATAGTCAGGGCGTTCCCATCGTAACTGTATTTGTTTCAGGCAGACCCCTTTATACCAATAAGGAAATTAATCTGTCTCAGTCTTTTGTAGCTGCTTGGCTTCCCGGTAGTGAAGGCGGCGGTATCGCCGATGTTCTGTTTCAAAAATCGGGAGGAGGTGTTAATTTTGACTTTACAGGCCGCCTGTCATTCTCTTGGCCTAAGGAACCTTGCCAGGTGCCTTTAAACGTGGCAACAGTGGGATATGATCCGCTATTCCCTTACGATTATGGGCTTTCCTACGATCATAGCATCAACGTTCCTGTTCTCCCCACACCAACCCAATCCCAAGGTTGCGGTGAATAAGCTCACAGCTACTTTAGACTCGACCTCAGGCTTTTTATTCATAAGCCTGAGGTACACAGAAGGAAAAAGTAGTCATTTTAACTGCCAGAAGTCAGGGGGAGCTGTTTTGGGTATCACCCATAGCATCAAGAATCATAAGGTCTTCCGCAGTATCGACATCAAAGTCGATACCCCAGAGATCAACATAGCTAATTGATGCTTCAGCTAAGATGATACTCTTGCATCCTCGATCTCCTTGCAAACTATCAATATTACGCTTCTGACTACTAGCAAACACAGCCGGCACCCCTACAGTTGTTGCTGTCTGACTAGCTGTAATCTCGGTCTGAGAGCTACGAGCCTTAGTCACCAAAGCCTGTAAATGATCCAGTGTGACTAAGGGCTGATCAGCCAGAAGAAAAAGGACAGAGTGCTCTGTACGATGTTGCTTATGGGGTATAGCTGCCTTAAAACCTGCTTTGATAGAACTCGATAATCCTTTTGACCAGCTGGGATTATATACGATAACCTCTTGCTCAGTCAGCTCTTGGCTGATTTCTTCACTAGCGGAACCAATGACCACATAAACCCCTTGATTAGCAACTTGATGGCCTAAATCAACCGCATGGCGTAGGAGAGTCTTACCGCGAAATTTTACCAGCTGCTTGGGGTAACCCAAACGTTTACTTGCTCCTGCAGCTAGGATCACAACGGAAATCTTCTTATGCTTTCTCGGGATAAGGCAGGATCGCTGCTGGCAAGCCTGTATTTCACTAACAATAGACAAGGCAATTTCACTTGGTAATCGCCCCCCAACAGGTAAACCTACGGGCGAAAACAAACGTCCCTCAAGCTGTTTGGCAATATCGGGATCATCGCCGTTGATGTCAATTAGCAATGCGTCGCGTCGGTGACCGGGACCTAATAAACCGATGTATGGAATGCTTTTTTTACCTGCCATTTCTTTGAGCAAGTACCGATCAAAGCCAAAATTATGAGTCATAATTATTACATATTGACAGGAGTCGTCCGGAATCATCTCCATCTGAGCATCTAAAGGCGCCACAAGCGCACGCACACCTTCTGGCCAGGTCGTGGCTGAAATCTTCATGTCACTACGATCGACGACACAAGTTCGCCAACCCAGACTTGCACACAGTTTCGCTAGAGGAAGAGCATCCGTTCCGGCCCCTAATATGGTAATTTGTTTTTCTTGTTGTAGGACTTCATTCAAAACCATGAGCCCTTGCCTCAAAAGATTTTCCGGGTTTACAGAGCAGGGAAATCCATCGGTTATATACCACTGGCCTTGGTTGTAGAAAGCACGATCGAGCTGATGCTTCCCAGGGTTATACACTGTTATGATACGTGTTACTTCTGTTTGAAAACCTAACAAAATTTCTAGCCACCGGCAGGACCCCCGGTCGGTAAAGTGAATTGGTTCAAACACTAGGGTCAATACCCCTTTACAACCTAAACCATAGCCAAAGACATGGGAATCCTCGCGGGTATCTATGGTCCAGAAGCAACACTTTTGTTCATGCCAGGCTTTTAGTGATCGGTGCACAATCTCCGGTTCAAGGCACCCCCCACTGATGAGACCAACGCTGCTACCATCTAAAGCCACCAAAATTTTAGCTCCTGCTTTTTGATAGGTAGATCCTTCTGTAGAAAACAACAGAACTAAAACTAAACCTTCATCATTTTTAATGTGGTGGCGATAAAAGTCGATGGCACTCTGTTTTTCTATCAATGAACATTCCCCAGGCTTATGGAAGATATGTAATATTTTGTTACACCCCTAGACAGACTGCCATTTTCGCATTAAGCAACTTCGACGATAATTTGTCAATTGCTACAACAAAGGCTATGTATAATAATCATGAAATGACCAACTCTACAAGTGGTGGATTATGATAAAGCAACATACAATTACTATTAATCAGCAAGAGTATCGCGTCGAGGTTCCTGATGAAATGCCTTTATTATGGGTTATCCGTGATGTTTTGAACCTCAAAGGTACAAAGTTTGGTTGCGGCAAAGGTTTATGCGGCTCCTGCACCGTCCACCTGAATGGCGCAGCCATTCGCAGCTGTTCAACCCCCATATCAAGTGCTGCTGGCGCTAAAATAACAACGATTGAAGGCTTAAGCGAACAAGGAGATCATCCGCTACAAACGGCCTGGCAAGAACTGAGTGTTCCCCAATGTGGTTACTGTCAATCCGGTCAAATAATGAATGCCGCAGCTCTCTTAAAAAGTAATCAACGACCCACAGAGCAAGATATCGATAATGCTATGGCTGGAAATATTTGTCGGTGTGGAACATATTCCCGTATCAAAAAAGGAATTCTAAAGGCAAGTGGCCAATTGTTGCAGGAGGATAAATCATGAGCCTAGAAATAAACCGTAGGGATCTGATCCAGAAAATTACGATGACAGGATGCTTGGCCCTTTGCAGCCAAGCCCAGGGCTCAGCAGCAAGTATCTTGGCAAACTTGGGAAGTCAAAAACCCGATGAGTTTGTCCCAAATCTGTTCCTAAAGATCTCCAGCCATGGCCCCATAGAACTTGTTTGCCACCGTTCTGAAATGGGTCAGGGAATTCGTACTGGCATACCGATGTTGATCGCCGAAGAGCTGGAGGTCTCCCTCGATCATGTAAAAATCCAGCAAGCCTTAGGAGACAAAAAATACGGTGATCAAAATACTGACGGCAGCCGCAGCATACGTACCAATTACACGCGCATGAGGCAAATGGGGGCCACAGCAAGGGAGATGTTGGAGCAAGCAGCTGCCCTTCACTGGAAGGTTTCTCGGGCTGAATGTTTCGCCAAAGAAGGTCGTATTTTTCATCGCGGTTCAAAGAAATCCCTGAGCTACCAAGAGCTTGCTACAAAAGCGGCTCAGTTAAAAGTTCCCCAAGACGTAAAACTTAAAAATCCTAAAGATTTTAAACTGATTGGTAAAAAGGTTCCTGCAGTGGACCGAAAAGCATTTGTGACAGGTAGCGCTGTCTATGGTATGGATATCAACCTAGATGGTATGGTTTATGCTGCCCTCCAACGTAGCCCCACCCTTGATGGTAAAGTGGAAAATATTGATGCGACAGAGTCGAAAAAACAAGCCGGATTCATAGCTGTCCTTGAGTTGAATGGTCAACCCCAACCTTTAAATACAGCGGCCTCTGTAGCCGTTATTGCTACCAATAGCTGGGCGGCTATGGAAGCCGCTAAAAAATTAAAAGTATCGTGGAAACCCGGCCCCTACGGCAAAACTAGCTATCAACAATACCAAAAAAGACTAAAAGAAGCTGGCAAAGAAGGTTTTGAAACTCACCTTGCCAAAGGTCAGAAAAGCCGAAGAAAGGCTATGTACAATATAAGCAAGGAGTTTTCCGCGCCCTTTTTAGTCCATGCCCCTATGGAGCCTTTAGTGGCAACGGCTTCCCCAACGAAGCGTGGGGGATTTGAAATTTGGGCTCCTACCCAAGACCCGCAAAGATTACGAGCTAGTGCTGCTAGTGTACTTGGTATAGACGAATCAAAGGTAAAAGTTAATGTTACATTTTTGGGTGGTGGATTTGGCAGGAAATCTCAACCTGATTTCGTCATAGAGGCAGTGCTTGTAGCAAAACGGTTAAACAAACCTGTTAAGCTTGTGTGGAGCCGCGAAGATGAAATCAAGCACGGCCTTTATCATGCAGCTTCTTGGCAAAAAATCTCCGCGTCCCTCGATAAGCAGGGAAACATTCTAGAGTGGAGACATGATACGGTCTTTCCCACTATTATGAGCGTGTTTCAGCCTGGAGCTAACAGTCCCCAAAAGTTCGAAGTCGGTATGGGAGCCAGCAACATGCCCTATCGTGCCAGCAAGATACTGGTGCGAGCAGGTAAGATTGACTCCCCTCTTCGCGTTGCTTGGCTGAGATCTGTCTGCAATATATTCCACGCCATGGCAGTCAATAACTTTATGGATGAAGCTGCTAGCCAAGTCAAACAAGATCCCATTGATTTTCGCTTGCAAGCCCTTGGTAAACCAAGAAAAATCGATTATCAAGATACGGGCCGTATGATACAGGTTATCAAACGTTGTCGGGAGCTTGCCCTTTGGAATCAGCGCAAGAAAAAAGGGGCTGCGCTAGGATTTGCCAATCACTATAGTTTTCAAAGTTATGTTGCTATGGTGGTGGAAGTTGAAAAACGAAGCGACGAGATCCTGGTGAAGCAAATTGATGTTGTGGCAGATGTTGGTCAAATTGTACACAAAGAAGCTGTTCTATCTCAATTCGAAGGTGCCGCCATCTTTGGTTTATCTTCTGCTCTCTACGGAAATATTGACTTTAAAAATGGAGCTGTGGTTCAAAGTAATTTTGACTCCTACCCTGTAATGAGAATGAATCGCAGTCCTCGTATTAATGTAGATTTTGTGGAAAGCAACTTACCTCCTGAAGGAGTTGGTGAACCTGGTACACCTCCCGTTGCACCAGCAGTTATCGCTGCTATTAAGGAGCTTACAGGCAAATTCATTACAGAGCTTCCCATTAGCAAGCATTTTAACGTTTAAGAGTCAGTCCTACCGTGTTATTGAGGAAGGCGGCGGCCTTCCATTTCTTCCTACAGCACTAGTCCATAGTCGTTATTTTTTGTACTTTTTTTATGTAAAAATAAATAATGATACCAATATATCTATCTATATTTACTATATTTTTAGGATTGCCTTTTATACATTTTAGAACTCTCCGATAGAGTAACTAAGATTTCTAAAACCAATGACTCGAGGAGACCCATGCTCATGAGAAGTATATTGCCTTTTATATTTTTAGTAGTCCTAGCTTGCGAAAAACAGGGCTTTCGTCCAAATGGCCTGAACAATATTGCAGGACAATTTAGCGAGAACCAAGCACCTGAACCAACCAACGAACCAAAAGAGTCCTATCCCCCAACAACGGAATCTCCTGTAGTTTCAGTAGATATCAATGTAGAGGAAGAAAACTTTGAAGAGGACGATAGCGACGACAGGAATCAAGAAGATGATAAAGACATCGATACCGGTCTAGCTGATAAGTTCATGTGCAGCAACGACTTTGATGGCAAACAGGCGGTTAAGATCACAGGTAATCAAACAGAGCAAAACCTTACTCCTGATGATTATTTAAAAGCTAAGGTTGCGGGAAACAAGTCGGTGATAAATATTACGATCTCTGGAGAAGACGAAGCAACTATGTCTGGACTATGCCTATTTTTAACTGGCAACGAAGCTACAGCCAATATCTATGCGAAAACCAATGTGGGAGTGATTGAGATTCACACTGCAGGAAATAAGGCTAAAGTCAATCTTCAGATCGAAGATGACTACGAACTGAAGTTGTTAAAGCTTGACCAAAGGGGAAATAGTATTGATGTTACTACTGAAGGAAACATTTTAAACCAAATCTAAAAAAGGCCGTTGACAAGAAAAGGCTTTTATTTACAGGCCTTTCCTAATTGTTTTGTCACTCCAAACGAGCCTAGAAACTTTGTAAAATTTATCTTCTAGCTGAGAGCAGAACATCAAATGCTCGTGAACTAGCCGGCCCTAAAGGACCGAGCTTCCCATAAAACGAGCATGACCCATCCACTGGCTTAAAACCAGCCTTTGCTGACTTATTGGATGTGCTGGCAACCCAATACCCCATTAACATTTTATTTTGCTCCTATCTTGCAATCAAGATACTGAGTAATTTGAAGATTTCAACCGGAATAGGTCGCTTTCGGCAATTTTAGGAACAAAATTTTTGACCAGGCTTTTATTGATGCTACTGAGTTAGATCTATCAATTACATTAAAACTGTTTTCACTAAAAATGTTGACTAAAAATCACTCATAGTCAAAGAGGCATATGACTCCCTTTGCAGCTTTTAACACGAATCTAATTTATCTGGAATTTGGCTAAGTGATCGTTATAATAGACACAAAGTCAGCAAATCTATTTGGAATATGAATTGCTTATGGATTTAGGATTATTTAGAGGAAATTTCTATGAAAAAAATAGCCGCTCCATTCCAAATCGGAATTGATCACATTGATGACGCCCACCAGCACCTTTATTCATTATTATCCAGAATACGCGAACTTTATTATGATAACTCTCTATTAGCCGATGAGAAAAACAAAAAAACACGATACATCTTGAACCGCCTATTGGATTATACCGTAACCCATTTTGTCGAAGAAGAATATCTCATGGAGCTTTATCGCTCACCTGGGCGTCACGCCCATAAACGAGCACACCGGAAAATGGAAAAACTTATGATCGATCAATATAGGTCTTTTCAAAAAGAAGGAATCGCAATTCTTCCCCAACTTATGGAAATCGTAGGAAACTGGTGGAATCACCATATTCTAACTTTAGATCAAGTTGATCTTGAATCAGTACCCCACAATGAACCTGCCGTGGAAACTAGTAGCGTTACATCACTAGAAACTCCAGCTTAAGTGCCGTCATTTCAAAATTTTTGTTTAGAGGGTTTAACATTCTTCAAGCTTCTTTTTGGGCACTGTGCAAACTCTTATAACATAAAATACCTTTATCAGCGTCAAAAGTAAATTTCATGATAAATTTAGGTGATTGCAAAAACACCTATAAACATACTCGGAATGTTTTGCATCTAGTAAAAAAAATCCATCATTTCAACTAAGTATATTCCATGGTGTATTTATTTACTAAAAAAAACGTACTAACTTTCAGTATAAAAACTTCTGTTTAATTTTAAATAAACCATAATTTTCCCTAAGAAATAGGGTGGTGTTATTTTGATGATTCACACTTAAAAATGATTGATCTATTCTAGGAATGACTTTTGAGAAGGAATTAAAATGAAATTTATCATTATAAGTTTAAGTACAGCTGCAATACTTTTATCTTCTAATGCGTTGTTTGCCAGTGATACTAAATTTTTTGCCGGCACATCCTGTGTAGGAGATACACTGGAAAGTAGTAGTGGAATCAGCTATAGCTGGGGAGTAAGAGCCGAGAACATGGCTTCTAAAAAGAAAGTAGCGGCACTGACTTCTTCCTTTTAACCTATCTGAACGTTCCAGAATAGTTGTCATGCCATGATTGAACATGGGTGCTAGCAATTTTGGCAATATCATCTACAGTAGCCAACGGCATACCAACTTGTATCGCTTTTTATAGATAATTAATGAAATTTATTACACTTATATAGGTCGATACTTTTATCGACTTGTATGGACCTGTATTTTGGTTGATCATAGTTCTAGTTAGCGTGACGTCATAGTAGCTATATCTATTAAGAGCATGGCAAAGAGGCTATTTGTACAATCCAAATCTACTTGGATAAAACTGGAGGATCTGCATATGGAAATAATTTCTGGGCAAAGTGAATTTTCTTCGAAGATTTTAAATCATTCCGGTTTCAGTCTAGTTGATTTTTGGGGTCCAAACTGCGCCCCTTGCATTGGTTTAAGTAAGAAAATAAAAGAATTAGAATCTAAATATCCTGAACTAAGTTTTTTCAGTGTTAATGCTGAAGAAGAGCTGGAAATCGCAGCAGATCTTGGTGTCAGAGGGCTTCCCACTCTGATTTTTTTTAGAGACGGTAAGGAATACGATAGACTAATTGGCAATATCAAAGAGTTTGGGCTCATTTCAAAAATTGAGCATGTCCTTAAATCACTTTAAATTGCTAGGCTTTTAGAAATCGTTGCAGAAGAAGAAACAAGACTGTCAGAGGATTATTCAGAACTTGACCTAATAAAAGAGGTTTGGACGTTTATGAGTGACACTGAACCGAAAAAGCCATATGTGGTTTAAAGATATCTTGATCCCTTGAATTTTTAACCTTTAATTCAAGACTGACTCAATATTTATAATGTCTTACTACAGAAATATTTATTATAGTCATTCGAAGAAATAAATTAATTTTAGAAAAAAATGCTTTCTGAACTTATATAACTGAAACTGTAAACACCGCCAGGTCATTGATATAATATACATATCTACAAATCAGTTCATATAAGTGCAAAATCGTTGATTAGCTCATACGTTAGTTGCTATTTTTTATGGCAACAGATGAATAGAGGTAATATAATTAACAGTGTTTTTCTCACACAACAGTCGAAAACAAACTTCGGCCCTTACTTTGAATAGTTATTGCTTTTGATTCGATCTCCAAAAGTATCCGGCTATTCTGAGTTTAGGGCCAAATTTCTTTCATGAATTTAATGGTTCTACAAAACGGATACGTAAATCAGGCTCAGGTACCATTGTCGCGCTAGGCGTTAACTTAAATGTTTGCTGAACATAAGATACATCAAATCTTTTTGCTATCTCTGCTAAACATAAAGTCGCCTCTAAAAGGGCTAAATGGCTACCAACACAAGACCTGGGTCCTCCTCCAAAAGGGAAGTATGCTGCACTGTTGATGTCTCCTTCAAGAAACCGTTCAGGACAAAACTGAGTGGGTTTATCCCAATATTTTTCATGACGATGGACTACATACTGGGGGAAGAAGAATGTTGTATCGGCGTCAAAGCTATAATCTTTGTAATCTATACGATTCCGATTGGATCGGTTAATCATAAAAGCACTAGGGTAAAATCGCATGGTTTCCTTGAGTACCGCAATAGTTATTGGTAGGGACTTCATACCTTCTGCGGGGATAGGATCATCGCCAAATTGAGTTGTTACTTCTTCACGAATTCTTTTAACCCATTCAGGATTCTTAGAAAGTAAATAAAAACAATAAGAAAGAGTTAAAGCAGTGGTTTCGTATCCGGCAAGCATAGCCGTTAGTGTTTCATCGATAATTTCCTCTCTAGTAAGGCGAATACGAGTTTCGCCTGACTCTGCATCAATTAATCTTTGCAAGAGGTCGCTTTCTTTTGATCCTTGTTGCCGCGTTTCAATAAGATTAATAATGTAGTTTACGATCTCACTTTTTGCACGAACCAACGTTTTATTGCGTTTGGTTGGTACCGATAACGGAAGAGGAATAACAGCCCAGAAATACCAACTCAAATAGTCAAGACAAGCCTTAAAATTATAAGCTAATTTTTTGTATTGCCCCTCATCAGTCATTGAAAACATTGTTTTCGCAATAATCGAAAAAGTTAGATTGGAGCAAAACTCTGAAAGATTAATAACCTCACCCAATTGTGAAGATAACTGACCTATGGATTTTTGAATGATATCTTGGATTGAGTGATCTAACCTATTGATATTTTTAGGTGAAAATATGGGGTTCATGTGGTTGCGGTTTTTTTTCCATTTTGCTCCCTTACTGGTTACAATTCCCTCACCGACAACTATCTTAGCCAAGTCGTATATGCGACCCTTATAAAAATTTCTTTCGGTTTGTGCCAGAGCCATTTTAATAAAATTTGGATCAGTCACTAATACTCCCCGAATACCGGGTATAGGAAACTGACTAAATTCACCGTAGGTGAGATGCTGCTGATAAAGATATTCAACGCCATATTTTCTTAGTTTTAAAGCAACACCCACATAAGGTGGAAGGTTTGGCCCAGGTAAAGAATGATATGAATCAGAGTCTCTGGAAAAAAATTTTAGTTTTAGAGCACCCATTTATTTCCCTTTCTGGAGTTATTAATCTTTTCTTTCATTAGAGATCAGAGCTTTATGCATCCTTTGACAGTCAAGGATTTCAGAGAAAAGTGCGCGTTCATTTTTCGGATCCCGGTTATACACCTTGACTACCCTTCCCCTGAGTAAACCTATGTTGTCACCATCAATAAAGCTAAGAGCCAGTCAGTATGTCACAATTGGAACTATAGCTATGGAACATATTTTATAGGCAAGTTCCATGGTGCAGCTGAGGTTTTTTTTTACCTACCTAATAAATCGTAATATCTTTCTGTACTTACAAAATTACAGCTCGATATTACAGCAAAAATCATTTTCATCATAGTTATAGTCTGGATGTGAATATGACAATGCCTTACTGATTACCAACCCTGCAACCGATCACGGTAGGTAAACTTTTACCCTATAGCTGACTTAATTGATCCGAATATTCATTCAGGAGGCTAGGATGAAACAATCGGTCCGAAATCAATTAAAAAGTTCAGAGGCAAAGCATCTATCAGCTAATATCAGTGATTTAAAGACAACCATAAGGGATTTGAGTGAACACACCAACAGTCCGGCTCTCTACCGAAATTTATTGGAAATCGGTGAAGGTTTTGTCGATATTTTAGAAGATACGGCCTTTCTTATTGACGAATTACAGTTCAGAAAGCAAAATCGCGCTAAGTATTCCTTTAAAATTCCTAAAATCAATGTTGAAATTCCTATTTCCAAAACATCAATTTTTTCAATCGCAACATTTATGTTAGGGTTACCTTTTATATATTCTTTCTATTTTCCAACAACTTGGAGTACAGATCTTTTTGCTCGTATCATTCAAACCTTTCATAAACCTTTGATAGCACAGGCTGTAAATGAAAACCTACCACTTTACTTCAACCAGATTGATTCAGGTTACTCACAAATATTTAAGTTTTCTAGGGAAAATTCTGGAAAAATGTCCTTCAAATTTTATGCTGAAAAAAATCAAGAAGTATCTCTAAGGGTAAATTCGAGTATGATTTCTGGTACTTCACGAGAAGATTCTAAGTTAGCTATTTTTGTAGATGGTAAACTATTAAAGAATAGAGTCGAAGCCCATCAGGGAAAATTCTTTTCAGCAGATCTTTCTATGCATATGAATTGGGAACCGAGTGAAATGGCTAAGGATAGCAACATGCATTCAATAGGAATACTTCCTATTTTTGATAAAATGGATGAAAACCCTATATTCCTAGTGGATGTAATCGTATTAGTCAAAGATATTCCTCCAGGAAAGGAGCTTGCAAAAAAATGAAAGTATTCTTATGCACGGCGTTTTTATTATCCTGGAGTAATTTTGCAGTCGCAAAATGGAGTGAACTAAACAATCATTTATCTATCTTTGAATCGGAGGATAAAGCCAAAGGGTCAATCTATGCTCTAAAGCTTAAAAAAAGCAGCTTTCTAGCTGAAATTGTGGCAACAAGTAAATATAATAGCATTGCGGCCAAAAATCCCATCATCCCTAACAGCCTTAAGGAAGTCAAAGATAGAAATCTCAAAGCCATCGCCATTATAAATGGTGGTTTCTCCTCGCACCTAGAATACCCCATACCAGTAGGTGCTCTTCATATAAAAGGAAAAACTGTATCAAAGCCAAATCTAACGGCTACTGTATTTAACCAAGTTTTTTGCATCAAAAAAAATCGACAGGTAGATATCCTCCCCGTTTCTATAGGAACAAAAAATTGTGAATCATTCGTTCAAGCTGGTCCCGAACTGATCAATGATGGTACTGCGCAAACTCTAACTGACAAATTTAAAGATCAAAAAGCCGAAAGGTCTGCTATATGTATTCGAGAAAACGGTGATTTTATTCTGATAAAAACAGAGCAGATGCTTTTTTCAAGATTACAGGAGATTTTATTAGAGCCAGAATTTTCATGCCTAAAAGCCATGGCATTAAGTGGTGGAAATCAATCAGGCTTGATAATCCATAATGCTGGTAAATTCCATATATTTGGAAATACTAAAACTGTAATTCCGTCTGCAATTGTAGTTCATTTGCCAAAAGAATAGGCGGCCAACGGTTGGTCCAGCTACAGTTCTAAGATGGGGTGCCCTGCTATAACAGTTTCAGCATAAGCATATATTCGGATTAGCTTAGCTGCAGGTTGCTCCGAATAGCTGGTATGACTTCCTTTTCAAACCACGGATTTCTCTTAAGCCAAATATTATTCCTAGGTGAGGGATGAGGCAGCACCACATATTCAGGAAAATATTCTCGCCAAGACCTGACCGTTTCCGTAAGAGTTTGCCGGCAACGATCCTTTAGGAAGTATTTTTGAGCATACAGGCCAACCAGTATGGTCTGTTGGCGGCGGGGTAATGCCATTAAAATTTTTTCCATCCAAAGCTGGGCGCACTCAGGTCTTGGTGGTAAATCTCCCCCCTTCCCTCTCCCTGGATAGCAAAAAGCCATAGGTACAATGGCAAAGATATTAGGATTATAAAATGTTTCACGGTCCACCTGAAGCCAGTGTCTTAAACGGTCTCCACTAGGATCATTCCAAGGAATACCGGTATTATGAACACGAGTACCTGGGGCTTGGCCGACAATCAATATGGGTGCAGAACTTGTAAAATTTAAGACGGGTTTCGGACCTAAAGGGAGAATTTTCTCACAAAACCGACATACTCTTATTTCATCTAATAGGGGATGAGTAGGTGGATTCAAATCAGTATTACCCTAATGATTGCTATGGGAAAAATATGTCTAACAACGCCTACCAGAGCCAAACTATCAAAATTCACCGTAACTGCAAAGTTTACTTTGGAAATTTTTTGGCTTTTTTTCTATTACCATTTAGACTCAAAGGAAGACTTATGGAGGAGAATTTATGAAAGACATTAATAAAATTAAACGTTCACCCGATCGTGCTATATATGATAAAAATTCTATCATAGAGATACTTGCAAACAACTTTCTTTGCCATATTGCCGTTAATACGGAGCAAGGTCCTATATGTATTCCCATGTTTTACTTCTTATTCCACAATCAGATATGCATCCATGGATCACGGGGCAGTCGTTTAATGAACCTTTTGAAGTCAGCACGCAACGCTTGCGTCTCAATCACAAAAGTGAATGGTTTGGTATTATCTCGTTCTGCTTTTCATCATTCTTTGAATTACGAATCTGTCGTGGTTCATGGGATATTTACCGAGCCTTCTATAGATTCCCATGACTTGTTGATTCGGGAAATGATAGAATCCATTGCCGAGGGGCGTAGTAAGATTATTCGTCAACCTAGTAAAGAGGAGCTAGCGCAAAGCATTTTCCTTCTTTTACCTATTACTACAGCTGCTGCCAAAAGGCGCGCAGGTCCGCCTAAAGAAGACCCAAGTGACCTTGATGCAGACGTTTGGGCTGGTGAAATTCCGCTGGAAACGAGCTTCAAAACGCCTATTCCCGATTCATTTATGAAATTAAATAAGAATAAGACCTTAAAGGATTTACTCGGAGCTAAATCCCAGACAGAAAAAAGAAACCAAAACAAAGCCATCTTCTAGTATTAAAAGATGGCTGTTTTGGGTGGAGTCGATGATTAGCACGAATACCGAAAAATTTTTTCCGGCTCAATCGACTGCCTGTCCTAAATATTTTGAAACCTAGCTTTTCTCTTCAGTTAATCTACTGCAAATCTATTGCCAAAAAGGCAACCGTTCAAGTGTCTATTTATATTGCCCTCTCAGTTGGAAAGCTTTAGTCATAATTGACAGCAGTTTTAGCATAGTAAAAACGATTTAATCTCCAAGCTACTAGATTAATGATATTTTTATAGAATATTATTTTCTGTATAAGTTAAAAGTCCCATTTGAGTCGCAGTTTTTCTTTTAACTATTTAATTTTACATAGTAAATCAAAAAAGTATCCCCATAGTCCCAGTTATTGACAATACTGCAGCACAGGGACTCATCACCCGCCCAGAACCCCTTGAAGATAACAGTCGTACTTTATAGCCCTTCTATCCGGAATAACTGAGTGGATTTCTCCTGTAAAAGTATATGAAGGTCACCGTTTCCATCTTGAACCACCACACCTTGTTGGTTAGATTGAGTTTGGAAGACAGAAAGGGTCTTCACTAAGCCGATAGCGGCTATATCGATATAATCATCCTCAGATTGATTTCGCACCATAGCTTCCATTGTTTCTTGAGATACAATGATACTGCTGCAGGTAAACCTGGGGCCCCGATCAGCGCCAGGATCAGTGCTATGTCCTCCTAGTCCGCCAGAAGAGCTTTCATCAGGAAAAGCCGCAGAGGCATAGAATGTAGTAATCAAAAGAATTAATTGAAGCTTCAACTTTTTCATAGTTACACCTGCTTCCTAATGCTTGTGGCTTCGGTATATATTCACTACTAAGTTTCTTTGCAAAATTTTTTAGGATTCGAAATCCATAAAACTACCCACTGAGGATATTACATATACTTTGTTCGGATGAGCACTTCTGCGAGAAATGACTTCGTTTATTTTTCGTTCTTCCTCTCGCTTGATATCTAAGATCTCTTGTATCTGATCTTCGTCTAAAGCAAAAGATTTATAACTGTAAAATGCCCCATCGCCTACCTTATTTGTATCAAAGTTTTCCACAAATACCCTAATGCGATTGAGAACTGATGCCGGTGAAGGATCGAGAATATTTTCGGAGGAGGTTTTGATGCGTCCATTGATTTCCCGAAGCACCCCGCGATTGAGAAGGGACTCAATACGAGGCTCGCAAATCTCACCAAACTTACGCAGTAAAATAAACTTACTCACCCCTTGGGGTGTAGACGCCAGGGCCAGAATCCATGGATCATACCCTTGCCACTCAAAGTCACCTTCACCTTTCTCCAAAAATTCGTATTTCTTCGAACTGCGGGGATCATGGGCAGCAAGTTTAGCCAGGTTTGGATAATAAGGGCGTAATATTTTATTGACTTCATCCAAGCTCATAATGGCAGAGAGAGCACTTATAACAGTCCCCTGTTGCGGCTCCCTCTCTCCTTCGGCTAAACGCCTAACTGTAGAGTAGGACAAACCGCTTTTTTTGACTATATGCGTCAAACTCCGTCGGTTATTTTCATCTAGCCAACAACGAATGACCTCTTTAATCTTCAGTTTTAGAGTCTGCTCCACATTCCACCGTACTACGCGAAGATAAGTATTCAAAACGACGATATAACGAATACTCTATAGCTAATTTTTACTATGAACGCTCATTGCCTATAGCATTTTTTTAAAACTACGACAATTCATGTCTTTTGAACGCACTCAGTATTGAAACTATAGTGTTAAATCAAATGCCTTCTTATCACTATCTTTCCGACAATCAAAATAAATTATATTAATGCACTACCGAAGAATCATTTTTTAAAGAGAGCGCTGAGGTAAGTTTTTAATGATTAAAAG
>JBNKNM010000042.1:0-34464 GCA_050293845.1 Pseudobacteriovorax sp.
AGATGAAATAAGGAAAAGCAAGCTATACTTTTTAGACAGGGTGAACGTGACCCGTGGACTTGCCTTTTGGAATTAAAGCGAACTTATATTTATTAACACTTCCTATTCCAAGATTAATAGAAAAAACAAAAAGCCCTGCCTGCCAAAACTCGTACTTAGCTAGGAGGGTTCTAACTACTACAACAATTGCCAGCAATTGGAGCAGGTAGCTTCCCATAAGCAGGATGCTAAACATATCCCCTAAAATTTCCACAGCATTTCCCTGAGACAGGTCGATGACAAATTTATATAAAATTCTCATTTGATTATGAAAAATAAAGCTTCCCAAAAACATTAATAAGAGAGAAATAACATAACTGACCATATGACGATCTGGCCAACAATAATAAATCAAGAACAGAGCTGTCGACTGGATGTACACCTGACTCCAGGAATGTAGCCTTTTCATAAAAGGCCTCCGTATTATGGCAAAGCTGATTATTACTCTAGAAATAGCCTAAATTAAAGCGTAGGCAAAGCTAAAATGTCCTTCATAAGTTAGAGTAAAAGCTAATGTGCTAAAATAGTTTGATTTAATTGGCATCATCCAGATAGATCATCATTTTTTGTCAGACAACCCATTGCATAGAGTTATGGGGACAAATTTTACATCCAGGTCTCAGGAGTGGATGGCTTTTTGAGAGGATTCCCAAGTATGCTGGGCAACGACTCTGTTTTTACCCAACTCTTTTGCCTCATAAAGGAGGCGATCAGCGCACTCAGTAACGTCTTCGATATTACCCTCAGCAACGCACTTCTTAGCTACTACTCCGAAGCTAGCGGTTACTTGAACAGCTTTATCCTTATACTTAAAAATAGTACTCTCTATGATGATTCTCACCCTTTCTGCTACTATACGAGCCTGATCGAGTTCTGTTCGTGGGAGACAAATGATGAATTCGTCACCGCCAAAGCGGGCCGCAATATCTGTTTCTCGTAAGCCTTCATGGATGATAGCAGCAACTTGCTTAATTACGGCAGTCCCTACCAGATGATTATTCTTATCATTGACACTCTTAAAGTCGTCTAGATCTAACATAATGACAGCTAACGAATCATCATATCTGGTTCCCAGTTGATATAAATAGTGAGCTTGACGAAAAAAAGCCGTCTGATTAAGTAAAACTGTAAGACTATCTTTTTCCAGATACCTGGCTAAGGAGTCATGGTATCGTCCCACCATATACCCAAAAATACTAAAGCAAACAGCCGGTACAACAACGAGATAAAGGTAAAAAAGATTGCTTTGGAAAGCACTGTCGACTATGTCATGTGCCCAGTACCAGCCTGATGCTGGCAACAATGACATAAACAAGCCAACTCCAAAAAACCAATAACGATGTCCTAAGTTAAATGGATTATTCATTTGCTAAACATACCTCTTGTTCAACTCTTCGGCATCTCAAAGGTACGGAGCAAGAAAAAATTATTAAACGGTATATAAGGAGATAAATATCTTTATTTTTATAATGTTAGCTCAAAATAAAATTTAAGCTAACGGTAGGATTTGAAACGTAAAAATCAAAATTATTTAACAGTATCAACGAAAGACTGAAACGTTTTCCGCTCAACTATAGCATCGCTAAAAGCCTCATGCCGGGTCACGTATTCAAATAGATTTTTTTGATCTCCACATTCCTGGAGTCCAATTCTCCTTACAGCTCCTACGAACTGAGCAGCCCAAGAAGGTCCTATCTTTGTAGGATCTTGGAGCTTTTCCTCCATCATAGGGAAGGCCCAATCACCGTACATCTTCTTAAAAGCTAAGTAAGATTTTTTGCGAAATTGAATAAAGGGATAATAGCCGTCTCTTTTTGCAATATGGGTTATATAGCGTTCGAACTCTCTTTTATGGGCTTTCTTTATCTCAGACCGAATCCATTTCTCGTCCTGGATCTTATCTTCCGCGACTGCTGTTTTGGCGATACGGATGATAGACTTTCCATTAAACTTCCATTTAATCGACATTTTTTCAATTTGCTCACGGACAAGCAACGATGCAAAATTCAATAGCTCAGGGTCCAAATAATGGCGCACCTTATTCTCCTACTTTGGCGGTCCTTGAGGAAAGAGAGCAATATGCTCAGCCTTCCGGCTTTAAAATAACCTCATAGATACCAAAAAATTATAGGAATGAACAAGGATAGAGCGACTAGAATTTTTAATACTACGACTGACTTGCATGCATATGCCGTCATTTTTTAAAGAACTAGCCAGTCTTATCGATCATCTATTTTTTTAGTTCCAACTTTGTGGAAGCTTCTCCATTCGCGATCAATTATCAAACGAGCTCCCTTTTTAAAAGTCCAATACGACCAAGACCATTGTATTAGTACAAACATACGATTTTTAAAACCAATGAGATAGAGGATGTGAATGAACAGCCAAGCAAGCCAGGCCAAATACCCACTCAACTCAATACCAAACGCCCTCATGATAGCTTTATTCCGTCCAATAGTAGCCATCTGCCCCTTATCTACATAACGGAAGGGCTTCAAATCTTTTCCTTTCGCAAGTTTTCTAATGGCTTTGGCAACATAGCGCCCTTGCTGAATCGCAACAGGTGCCAGTCCCGGAAGAGGCGTATCCCCTTGCATGAAACAGGCTTGGTCACCAATAACAAAGACATCTGGAAAATCCATAAGCTGGCAGTAGTCTCCCACAACGATGCGCCCGGTACGATCCAAGGGAACACCAAGCTTCTTATTAAGGGGGGATGCCGCTACCCCTGCTGCCCAAAGAACAGTGGATGCTTTAACAAACTCATCCTTACCGATGTAAACACCTTTATGATCAATTTTCGTCACTAGGGCATTAGTCCAAACCTGCACTCCTAATTTTTCTAATGCTAACGATGCCTTATAGGAGAGTTGCTTAGAATAGGTGTTCAAGATACGACTGGAGCCCTCCAGTAGAATAACCCTCGTTCTTGATGTGTCAAGATTGCGGAAATCGCTCCTAAGCGATTGGCGACTCATTTCTGCTATCGAGCCTGCCAGTTCGACGCCAGTTGGTCCCCCTCCAACGATGACAAATGTAAGCAACTGCCGCTGCAATTCAACATCAGTTTCGTTTGCCGCCTTTTCAAAGGACAGAAGAACCCGTCTCCTAATTTCAGTAGCTTGAGAAAGAGTCTTGAGACCTGGCGCATATTCCTCCCAGTCATTGTTACCAAAATAAGAGTGATTCGAGCCACAAGCCAGCACAAGATAGTCGTACTTTAAAGTAGATTTGCTCAAAATTAAGGTTTTCTGAGAAAGGTCGACCTCCTGCACCTCATCCAGGAGTACATTTGTATAACGAGATTTACGCTCCAAACTGCGGATAGGATAGGCTATCTCTGCTGGACTCAATGCTGCCATAGCGACTTGGTAAAGCAAAGGCTGAAACAAATGATGGTTGCGGCGATCAACAATGGTAATGCGGAATTCTTTCCGATTACTTAATTTCTTGGCAGTGTTAATTCCGCCAAAGCCACCACCCACAATGACAATATGTTTCATTTGGGATTCCATAATTGTTCCTTTAATGCATCTACAAGAAAAACAAATATTTCACTTGAGGGTACAACCCAAGTTTTCGCCGCGGTAACTAGCGCTTGCCTTAAAGCCAAATAGTGCCGTTGTTACTTCTTGGCGCTCTCGATGGTAAGAATAATTGTTGAAATTCATTATCTGTTGCGCAAATTCTTCACAGTACTTTTCTGGCATTTCCAGCACCATGAGACAAGTACATAGCTCCTTGGCATGGTAACTTACAAGAATTTGGTTTAATGCCCAAAATCTTTCCCGGTGTAGATACACCCAAAACACACCAAGACCCAAGAAACTTAAGGCTAAACCCGAAAAAATTTTTTTAGCACTTAACAAAATAGACTACTTTCTTAGTAACAAGCTTATAAATTGATCCATGGGGAATTGAGATTTTCTGTCATTGCCAAATCGTATAATCATAGTATCTGACTCAGGGATAATAATTAAATACTGCCCCCAGTGGCCCTTAGCCCAAAAGGTATGGGGAGGAGCTGCTGGAAAGGTTCTTTTATATTTCCTATCAGTCCTATCAAAATTCATATACCATAACGAACCGTACGCATGACTATAGTCATGTTCCCGCTTAGATAAAGTGTCGGTTGTCGTCGTGTAGACCCAGGTCTCGGGTAATAACTGTTCTCCATTCCAAAATCCATTGTTCAGGAATAGAAAGCCCAATCTCGCCAGATCACGAGCTGTAAGGTAAAGATAACTGGAGCATACAAAGCTCCCCTTGCTATCCTGCTCCCAAACAGCTGAGCGTACACCCAACTTATCAAAAAATTCTTTCCATGGAAATCGATCATAACTGGTTTGGTCAGGAAAGACTTTTCTTAGTAAATGGCATAATAAATTGCTGGTACCACTCGAATAATAAAGCTGATCTCCTGGTTCTGCTATAGAAGGTTTACCGCCAGCATAACTAGCCATATCACGGTGACCCTTACCATAAAGCATTGCCAGAACATCTGAAAAAAGGGGATTGTATTCATAGGCTTCATTCCAGCCCAGCCCACTTTCCATACGCAACAAGTGGTCTACAGTTAGATGGCTTTTATTCTTATCTGTGCCCACAAAATTGGGAAGAAGCTCGCCAATAAATTGCCCTCTTTTCAATAAGCCTAACTGTTCAGCCCTTCCTACTAGGCCGTTGGCAACACTTTTACTTACGGACCAAAGATAGTGACGCTTATTTTCATGATAGGGTTCCCGATATTGTTCGATGACAATCTTCCCTGCACGCACGATAAGAATCGCATCTGTAGTTTTCCATATCTTGAAAGCAAGATCCAGTGCAGCCTGTACGGATTCTTCACTGAATCCAGCTGTATCGAGAGATTGAAATTGCCAGTGTTCAACAGGCCAATAGCTTCTTTCCTGATGAGCTATCAGGATACCGTTTTGCACAAATTGAGGGAGAACGAGATCGGGAGAGTCACAACTTAGACTTAAAGTGATGAAGATACAAAGAAGATTCCAAGCTGTTGTTTTTTTTACTCTTTTCCACATGCAACCTAACACCTTGGTAGAGGCACCACAACCCTAATATATATCCTATCACAAGGGGAAGAAATTCAAAGTCAATTCCCATGTTGCCAGGAAAGGCTTTGATCTCTAGAGACATGAGAGCTAAAAAGTATCCCCAACCACATAGAATTCTGGAACCCATAATCTCACTCGTATAGTGGGCCACAAGCATAGCAATGAACAGTAAAACAAATAAAGTAATCCCATTAAAGCCCATTATTAATAGAAACCCAGCATTCATGAATGTTAGTGTCAACATAAGAGAAATCAATTTACTATTCTTTTTATGCCACCCAAATCCATGACAAAAACCCAAAGAACTCGCCAGGATAGCAGCTATAGCTGCTAATTTTTGTAGGTGCTGCAGCTCCAGCACACAACAGAGCTGGTACAACCAATGAATTAAAAGCGCTAAAGCTATGCCATCAGCCCAAGCCTTGCAGGAACGCAAACGATACCAAGCAGCATGAGCCAGACTAATGGATAAAAAAGGCTCCAATAGAAGACATGCTTTATGTAGGCCATAAACCCACGCCATTCCATAGAAGATAAAGGTAAGTTTAAAAACTTTATAGGAATCAGCTTGCAGACCTTTCACCGCATCCCCTAGCCTTTTTATAAAACGTTACCTTTATCCTTTCTTATCCGACTAGAATAGGCAAGTTAATGCTTGAAGAATATTTTTTATCATCATACCTGGATTTGTACCTTACTCAACTAACTGCCAGCCTTTGGTCTGCATGCAGTGGTAATAAGCTAGCCTTGCAGTGCTATTATCTAAACCAGCAAGTTTAGCATCTTGAATTTTTAGAATGCATTGCTTTTTATTTTCAGTAAATAATCTTGATTTTTTGCTTGTTAACTTACCATCAATGGGATGCCAACGCTCACCAATATTCGTGCTACAAGCACTTCCTAGCAAATGAAGAATAAGTAGGGGGGCCATAACTCTCAACATATATTCCACTCCTCTTGTACCACCACAACAATCCGCAAGGTTCATAGTTCCAAGATTTGTGCCATTTCTTACGAAAGAAAAAGATCTGTATTTAACTGATATTACTAGATATCTGGTCCTACTGTAAAAAAATTTAAAGACTATTTATCAGGCAACTGTCAACTTAGTCGATAGGATAGTTAGAAAAGTAGCAACACGTTGGGGTCAGAATTTATATCCGAACATAATCTGTGATTCTTGACGTGTTGCTGTCAGTGTCATATGCTTCAGTAAATACGAGGGTGATTCACGCACTCCACTAAAAACAAAGAAGTATCTTTTGCCATTCCATCCCAGTCCTAGTTTTAACCGCATATTGGTAGTCACCCCATCTCCTTTTCTTTTTTCATTTACTGTAGAATATTCAAATTCTTGCTTACCTGGGCCAACGGCTACTAAACCGGTAAGAAAAAAATCTCCCAATGCTAAAATTCCTGCTGCAGTGAGCTGAGCCCCATATCCTAGAATACTTCCTCGGTAGAATTCACCATCATTCCCGAAGGCCTGTTTCCAGGTTTCAGGAATAAACCCATCCTGGGTCTTTACATTCAACTGATTAACGCTCAGTACAACTCCCAGACCTATTCCTGAAGATTTTTTCGCAGAGGGTTCAAAAGCAGCACTATGATCGTAGCCCCACCTTAGGGGAAATAGGTAAGTATTACTAGCGATCAACCGTACATCAAGATCATTTCTCTTCTTTTCATCATCACCGATATCATCGCTAAACCCCCTGCCAGTTGCGACTTTAAACTTAGCAAACTCACTATAAGATATTTCAGTACCAATCCACGAATATTCTAGACCCAGAGCATAGTCTGTAAATGTCATCTTTGTTTCGCCTTTCTCAAGTTGCTGTGAATAGCTAAGAGAAAAGCCCTTCCACGCAAAACCCAAAAACCCAACAAGAGGTACTTCTGGCTCATACTCGATTTCTAACACATCTGGTGGTTCAACATCAGTGCCGGTATTTTTTGCTTGAAAGCTTAATGAGGGGGCACTGAGTCCTCCTTTTATATATGTGCTACTCTTGGACCAGCCCAGATCAACCATAATCATAAAATAAACTATCGTCAGAATGTTTGCTTTTAGCACTTGCTTGTCTCCTATTGATACCACGCAAAGATTCATGTTGTCCGCAAAATCCTAATAGACAAACACTTCATGCCTATCCAATAGAAACCTGTAAATGATATTATATTTTAAAGCTGATACTCTATAGTAACCTCCTTTCCTGAATAAAGACCATCAACCAAGCAAGAGGACTTAAGGGTACCGATACATTAAAACATCAGCCCTATTCACCAATATCTTAGCTTTTTAGATTAGAAGAATATTAAAAGATATGTATCTTCATGTCGAGAAAAACATATGTTTTCATGACACACCAACCTATGCAATTTTTATAATCCCGCTATAGAAACTCCTTGGCTCTGAGCCTTTAAAAGCACCGGATACATATAATTACGCCTATAATAGGTTAGAAAATGCATTTCCTGGAGTTAAAAGCTGCTATCCTTGTAAATAAGGTAATACCTGTTCGTTTAACCTTAAAATACAGAACAGTTTGCACAAAGCACTGTTGCCCTACTTATGTTTATATCTTATTGGTACTTAAAGGGGAAAAGTGGTTGAGAAAATAAACCGGTAAGGTTTCACCAAGTATCAAAATGAAGGAGCTAAAGATGAACGCTATCCAAAAACTTAGTCTACTTATCTTAAGTGTGCTATTAACTTCTTGGCAGGCTCACGCAACAACTGAACAACCAGAAGAACCTATCGTCATTGAGGAAGCTACTTATAATGGTAGTGGTTGTCCCTTAGGCAGTGCTGATGAATTGATAAATGACAATAGCCTCAGACTCGATCTTTGGGAATTCGTTGCCCAAGCTGGTCCTAATTTAGGACTCAGCGATGGTCGCAGAAATTGTCAGATTACCCTTATAATATCATCCCCAGTTGGATGGCAGCATTCGGCGCCCATTTTTGATTTAAATGGTTATGCCTTCTTTAATAACGAGATCACAGCAAATCTACAGGCTAGCTATTACTTTCAGGGACAACCACAAACCAGTGTTGTAACACAAAGAATCACAGGCCCTTTTAATGACGAAGTATATTTACAGGTAGGAGGAGACCTAGAGTATGGAGTTTGGTCTCCTTGCGGAACGCAGCGTGCTCTCAATATTAATTTTAGCATATTTGTCAGAAATGGGGATAAGGTGAACTCCCCAGATGCCGCAGGACTCTTTGTTATGGATGCCATAACCCTGCCAGATCTTGCAGCTAGCTTGCAATGGCGACGGTGCCAGACAGACATCAAGAGCTAAGCCTGCTGTAATTATGTATTTACTAAGCTATGGTTTGAGTCTCATTAATTATAAGAGCAGTTTTAATTTTGGAAGAACACTCTCCCTCCTAGAGGTTTTGGGGAGAGTCATCGTATGGGCGGTAGGAAACTCCTATCAGGGGAAACCAAATTAATGAGCTTTCAAGTTTCTTTTCGTAGGTTTCCAAGTTTCATAGTACTTGTTGATCTGTCCAATGGTTTTTTGGTAATCACCAGTTTCTTTAGTTTTTTCGACAATTTTTGTCAAAATTTTATCGACCTCCGCTTTTTGAGGACCTAAGTGTAACACAAACTTACCCTCAAATTTCCGGAAAACTGATCTTTCGATATTGTCCAGTTTATTCTTACTAATAATGTCATCGCATTCTTTAGCCGCAAAAACAAAGCCATCAATTTTCCCCGAGTTAACTCTTTTTAGGCTGCAATCGATACAAGTTGATGACTTCAGTGACTCCTTCTGAAAGAACTGTACTGTACTACCTTCTGTTTCAACGTTATAATTTTTTACATTATTAGCAGATATCTCTTTGTTGGATTTATTAGTATAAAGAGCAAAAATGACATCCCAAATATTGGATTCAGAATAAGCAAAGCCCAGTTCTTTTTCAGTTTTGCTAGGGTCTTTTAAAATTGGTACATGAATATCACCATGACCTGCAATGACCATTTCTAGCGATCTTCTAAAGGGAAGAACCTCATAAGTGATTTTTCCTTCTTTATAAACTTTCTGCATAGCCTTGATATAGTCAATAAGAATACCTTTGTCCTTGCTTTCGGCAATAGCGGGAAGTTTAGCCACAAAAATTTTGATGTCACGTGCTTGAGCTTCGGAAGATAAAGCAATTATTATTGGCAAAAGCCAAGTATAAATTCTTTTAGAAAGATTCATAAATATTTCTCCTGTTAGAATCAATCTCTAATAATCATATTGCTATCGACTTAAAATCAATAAGCTTGAGTATCGACAGCTTGTCTGGAAATACATAATTTTATTATGCCTCCGTCAACCGTGTCCGTCTTAAGCATCTAGTGCTCCCCAAATTCCCAACAAGGACAGAGCAAGCATACTACCTATGGAATAGTAGAAATAAAAGAAGTCGAAAGGTTGTGCGGCTAACGCATAGACAACAAAGTATGCGTAGGGTGCCTACTTTGAAAATGGAGGTTTACAGTGATTATTAAAGACCAAAGACATTTACGGCTCTTGTATTGAGATGCTTCTAATAGACACCCTAAATCTTACAAAATGTCATACTTAAATCCACTTAAAATAAAATCAGCCCAAAAGTAAACCTTTATGTTACTGAATATACTTAAATATTTAAATATTGACAATATAATTGTCATATTGACTATAACATTACCGATAGATATAGTGTCTTGAGAAGAAGGGATCATTTGCTGCCTTCTTCAAACCTAGATTTTTGGGAGGAAAGAAAATGGATAATTTTCTAAATACATCAGTGGTCGAAATTCTAAGGATCCACGGCGAAGATCTACAGTTCACTCTCTATTTTTCATTTTTGGCGATATTTCTTACCTTGGAGTTTCTTATCCCGAAAATAGAAAATAATCTCGAAAACAAAGGACTTCGCCTCTTAACAAATTATGTGATGACAATAGTCAACATCATTGCCATGGGCTTAGTTCCATTTTCTATGTTCGCAGTTTCAGCATGGGCTAAAAATAAGGGAATTGGATTACTTAATAACTTGGACAGATTTAGCACTAGCGAAATACTATTGATCACCCTACTTGCTAGAAGCTTTATTTCATGGTTAACACACATACTTCATCACAAAATTCCTTTGCTATGGCATATCCACAGAGTTCATCATACAGATAAACACCTCGATGTTTCATCAACGGTGCGCTTTCACCCCCTTGAATTCTTTCCTTCCGCATTAATTGCTGCCCCTTTTGTAGCTGGTTTTGGATTGCCCCTTTGGGCGTTGTTGGCCTACGAATTATTAGATCTGGTTGTCAATCTCTTTTCCCACTCGAATTTTCGTTTGCCCGAGTCAATGGACAGAGTTTTGCAGCTTTTGATTGTAACACCTAATTTTCATCGGATTCATCATTCCGTAAATCAGGATCAAACTGATAGTAACTATGGAGCTGTTTTTACATTTTGGGACTATCTTCTAAGAACCGCCCATCGAGAAACCTATCGCAATACAAGTGAAATAAGAGTTGGACTTGATGACATTCCTGATAGATATTCCCAAAGTTTTTTTGCTCTAATGAGGCTTCCTTTTATATCGAAACGAAATATCGAAAAATAGAACATTTTCAATCAACTTTCAAAATATTAAGGGGAACAAATGAGTTTCAATGAACCCAATGTAGAAGGATTCCAAATTATCATCAAAGAAGTGAGAGCATTGTTTCATAATTTTTCGCGAATGAGTGAGACTATCGCTGGTGATTGCCCGACTACTGTCGGGCAACGAGCGGTCATGGGCGACATACTGGAGAATGGTGAGCAGACTATACCATTTCTCGCTCAGAAACGACCTGTTTCTAGGCAGCATATATTAAATTTGGTTAAACCCTTAAAGCAAATGGGATTTTTAACAGAGGTTAGAAACCCGATACACAAAAAAAGTTCACTTTTAGCCCTAACGCCCGAAGGAAAGGAACACATTATAGAAATTAGAAAGCATGAATTAGCGATGATCAAGAAATTAGCAGCTAAGCTTAAAAGCAGTGAAGTCGAAGTCGCAGCTAAATGCCTAAAAAAATTGTCAGATATTATGAAAGAGGAAATTTCAAAAACCAATAGTTAAAAGGAATAAATTATGAGCATGTTTTCTAGTATATATGCACAGTTTAGAAAACCGACGGGAGTCTTAGGGGGATTGGCAGGATGGATCATGTCACATCGCTCTTCAAATCAGTTAAGAAATCATTGGACGGTGGATCAGCTCTATCTATCTAAAACAGACCAAGTGCTTGAAATCGGCTTCGGTCCCGGACTAGGCCTCCAAATTTGCGGTGAAACAATTACAGATGGAAAAATTACAGGGATTGATCATTCCGATACGATGTATTCTATGGCATGTGAGCGTAATAGACCTCTCATTGAAAGTGGAACTCTAGAGTGCCGTATATGCGATATTGAGAGTCAACCACTTAAAAACCAAAAATTCGACAAAATTTTTTCAATAAATGTGGCTCAATTTTGGCAAGATAGATGGACATGTTTAAAATACCTATACGAGCACCTAGAGGATGGAGGTACATTAGCGACAACATACCAACCGCGCCATCGCGGAGCTACAAATGTTGATAGTATCACCTTTGGTAAAGAATTATCTCAGCAGTTGGATGACATTGGATTTAAAAAAATCATAACGAAGCAACTAGAACTGAACCCGATAGTTGTTTGCGTTATAGCTATAAAATAACGTGGAATCCAAATGAAACTATTTCCATTTTTTATGTTGATGATTTTAAAAACTACATTATCAATAGCTGAATCGAAACAGACGGTATGGGTCGATACGGACATCGCATGCGGGATTTCTCCCAGCTCTGATGTCGATGACTGTCTTGCACTAACATATCTCTTGCTTCGAGATGATGTCCGTGTTGTAGGAATTAGTAGCATCTTCGGTAACGCTGATGAGTCGCGTGTAATAGAAAAGTTGACAGAATTTTTAAAAGTCTTCAAATCTTCTTATCCAGATCGTTCCGTCCCTCCAGTATACCAAGGTGCAAAGGAACGAAAAACTCGATATGGAATTCCAGTTTCTTCACCAGCCTCCGCTGCCATGATTGACTATTTTTCTCAAAATCCTGGAATGGTTTTACTACTAGGCCCTGCGACAAATCTTGCCTCTGCTCTATCAGGTTTAGGCGAATCAAAACATAACATCTCAAAAGTTCTATACATTGGTGGCAAAGAAACTGAGGGAAGACGTTTTTTCCCAGATCAAGATTCAAAATTAATAAGCTTCAGAGACTTTAATCTTGCTAAAGACCCCTATTCATTCGAGGACATTTTTCAATCTGATGTCTCCCTTCATCTTAGCGGGTATAAAGCAGCCAGCCAGCACTTGTTTCATCCTAAAAAGCTATCTCAATTTAACTTAAAAAATCCCTTGAAGTCTTATATGGAAATAAATATACAGCAGTGGCAACAATATTGGGTAAATAATTTTAAAATAGATGGATTCTACCCCTTTGACTATATTGCTGTAAAATCTGTTTTCGAACCATCGAAACATAATTGTCGAGTGGTTTTAGGTCAACTTAAAAAATTCACATTTTTGTTTTGGTCCGTAATTAAAAGAATAGCGATTAACTCTGGTAATCGTCGAGTCGTTTTCTGTAACAATTAAAAATCAGTGAAATCCTTTCCAAGACCTGGTAAAAACTTCCACACCTTAAACAGAATTTGCTCAGCAATCGCCTAATGAGCACTAGAACTTGAAAAAAAAGTTAAATTCTTTCCTATAGTTATGAGCAAACGACTATCGATAACTTGCCATTTACCCGGCGCTCTTCAAGGGTTTTTAGGGAATCCGCAGCATTTCTAAGGGTAAATTTCTGACCTATATAAGGATCAAGTTTACCTTGCTCATACAAGCGATTGAGTTCTTCAAGGTCCTGACCATTAGGGGTCGCCAGAAAATTGCAGAATTTTTTGCCACCCTTTCTAGAATAGAACGATCCAAGCAAGCCAATTCGCAGGAGGGCCTTCATGCTACCCCCAACCAAGACATAAGTGCCCTTAGGACTTAAACAGTCTATATAGTGGTGAAATGGCTTATAGGCAGCACAATCAACGATTAAATCATACAGCTCACCGGTTTTACTGAAATCTACTTTCGTATAGTCAATCACATGATCTGCGTGGATACTGTGGGCCATATCGACTTTTTTAGTATGACAGACCGCTGTAACCTCGGCACCATATGCTTTGGCAAGGATCACTGCAAACATGCCCACTCCCCCAGAAGCCCCATTAACCAGAACTTTCATTCCAGGTATAACACGGCCATGATCACGAATTCCTTGAAGGGCAGTCACTGCAGCAACTGGTAACACCCCAGCTTGCACAAAACTCATGCTTTCGGGTTTTATTGCCAGAGCTTTTTCTTTAGCGCATACAAATTCAGCCCATGCGCCAAACCCGTTAACAGTTACATCGCCGTAAACTTTATCACCTGGTTTAAATTTAGTTATATCCCTTCCGACCTTGACAATGACTCCCGCCACGTCCCCACCGGGGATATTGCGTTTTGGTTTCAACAAGCCGCCCATGATAAACCTGACTGGAAAGGGGTGACCTGTTACAATATGCCAATCCCCTTTGTTGACTGAAGAAGCGTGGACTTTTATCAAGACTTCATCCGCTTTAGGGATCGGTGTTACCACATTCTGATATCTTAGAATACTGTAATCCTGGTATTTTGGAAAAACGACTGCCTTCATATTTTCCATCCTAGATTGTTTCAAGTAGCATCGAGCTTGTCAGGGCTATTTGGGTTTGCGCTGTTTCAGCATCATCGTCTTATACGAATAACATAGAGTTCGTGAACGCTAAGTAGTCTGTGTTACAAATAGATTTTACTCTATCTTCATGAACTTTTAAATCTAAGAAAAGAGAAACTCAGGGAAGTTCCCTGGAGGGCCGATGCTTTAAAACCCAAAATCCCTAAAGATGTCGTACACAAAGTCAGCTATTTAAAAACATCTTAGGCTATAGAATAGATTTTCTTTTGGCAGGAATCGGCCCCATGGCATCGATAGCTAATTGACAAAAAGATGATTGCAGCTTGTGTTTTTCAGTTTCTTTCCAGACACGAGGAATAAAAAGGACGTCGTGTCCATGTACAGGAACCTTTTAAAATTTGGGGATCGAGCACAATGCCAAGGCATATATCCGTAAAAAGCGTGTGGCACCATATTCGTAGATGGCATCCAGAGTCCTTGCTAGGACATTGCAATTAAGGTGTTCCGCTCTAATGTCGGAATCAAAAAGCTCTTTATGCTCGATGAAAGATACAGCCTGCGACTAGCTAAGCCAAACCCTTGTAGCACCATGGCTAGGAGGCTTGAACAATAGGAAATCCTTTGATTTTGGCTGCATTTGGGCAACAGGTGGTCGATTTTTTCGATGATTTGATATTACTTGAAGAGAGCAACAAAACTCCCAAGATGACTGAGTAAACTCATCTATGAAGTCAAAATTTTCATCGGCGACCTCACTAGAACTGGGAAATTTTCCGAGTTTTAGTCATTATCTCTGATTTGGTTATTTCCTAAAAGATTTTTTTAAATTGTACCGCTGAATATCAGCTAGTAGCAAGCAGATCGACTAAGTGTACTTCTGTTGGTATTTTTATTAAATAATTCTCTGAGCTTTCAAGAATGGCTCCAGAGTTCTTCGGGTTCGGGATTTTGTGGCTCAATCTCTGGAAAGGGCTCGTCTATTACGGAAAGGTCGACTTCTAATTCGTCTGTAGAAGTTTGAGCCTCTGTGGCAGTAAGCCAATCCGCAGAATTTTCCATCGATTCCGATGCAATGCTGTCTCCTAAGGGAGTAGAAGACAGTGTTTGGTCACTTTCTGCAAGCAGCAGCTCTTCCATGTGATCGTTCATAGCTTTCTGAGAACCTTGAGAATCGCTTGCTCGCGATGTGGACACATTATCAGATACATTTAGCTCTTGATCCGTTGCCCAGTTAGCGGGACCCTGTGAACCTTGAGCATTAATCCATCCATCAGTGTTATTGCTTTGGGATTGGCCCATAGTTTCACCCAAAGGTCCATCTAGGGTTTGTGAATCAGTATCTGAATTGCTTGCCGATGGATCTTGGCCTCTTGAGTTAACAATTTCGGATACATTTAGCTCTTGATCCGTCGCCCAGTTAGCGGGACCCTGTGAACCTTGAGCATTAATCCATCCATCAGTGTTATTGCTTTGGGATTGGCCTATAGTTGCACCTAAAGGCCCATCTGTTATTTCTGAACTTGTGTTTGAGTTGCCGCTTGCTTGATTATTGTTATCAGTTGCTCCAAGTCCATTGTAATCTGAAGATGTATTTCCTGAGTCTGTTGGGCCTGTTGAACCGTTACTTCCACTGTTCGTAGAGATCGTAGAAGTCGTTTGTGAAGTATGGCTAGAATCATTTGTATTTGATGAGTCAACTGAAGGAGGAAGAACCTGTTCACTGACTATGCCGCTCTCAGGATTAGTTTGATAGCTGTTTGAGCTATCGGTTTCAATTATCGCCTCATCAATGGGTTGAGCTTTACCTATGGAGGTTTCTCCTGCCGATTCGGGATTACCTTCTACTATTATTGGTTGGGGGTATGAATCAATAGGTTCCATGGATTCTGGAGAAATCACCTCTGTTAAGGGAGGTTCGGGCTCAGTGTATGGCATATCAGAAGGGTGTTCACTTTGGGTTGGTAATCTGGTATCTAGGCGAGGACTTTCAGTATTTCCCACTTCAGAAAATGACTTGTTCCCTATGTTTTCATATGCTTGAGAAGGCTCCTCAGCAGCCAAGGTAGCCTTAGCGTGTCGCTGATTTATAGAGCTGTCATACACGGAAGGATCAATTGTGGCATTGCGACTTGATATGCTCTCACTTGAAGCCTTTGGAGTAGATTTTAATGTTAAAACTTTAGGGTCTTGACCCTCCATTCCGTTCGGAACAGCATACTTTTTCGGTGGAGGAGCGTTTACTAACTGAGCTTCTTCCTTAGCTAGACCTTGAGCACTCACAGAAGCTTGAGTATCACTTTTTACTTCCGAAACATAAACTTTGCCATGCTCCTTGGCGTTGAGGTCCACATTCCCAAAATCTTGAACTAGAGGATCTTCTTCAGATACTACAGGAACAGCAGTTTCGCCGTGGCTGACTTTGAATTCCCTTTTGATTTCATCAAGGATTTCACTCTTACTGCGCATCTTCCCTCCTTGCAAGCCTCATGTTGGACTCTCTATATTAACATCTGCAAAATTGAACCTGAACTTTAATACTGGAGGACCCTGTGATGGCCATGGGGTATACGATTATGTAGTGAAGTAACTATAATTACATTATTATATGTAAAAAAAACAAATAAATCTTACCAAATTATAAACTTTTACTGAAATATCCTGACCTTAAAGTAAGATAACTAGCTATTTTCTTGTTAAGTAAGTTAAGTAATAGTTATTGACTTCCGAACTAATACTAAATTAGTAGGAGAGTGTGAAACTCTAAGAAGAGTAGAATTATAATAGAAAAAGACAGCAATACTTTGTTTTCCCAGAGATCTATTTGTATAGGGCTATTATGGACGATAAATTATTTAGCGATGAAATGTTTAAAAAAATGGATGAACAAATCGAGGGTCTAAGAGAAGACTTTAAGGACTTAGTAAGAGAATCATTAGATTCAAGCACAAAAGTCATTTTGGGTCGTGTGTATGATCGTTTTATGAAAGTAAATGATATTACTTCAAAGATTCATACAGAATTAGAAACAGAAAACTTAATACAAAAATCAGAGTCAAAGAATACGGTAAAGAAAATTTACCAGATTCCAAAGTTTAAATCAGAAAATTTAAATTCTGAGAACGTAGCCCAAGATTCGTCAATGGTGCCAGGTAAGCTAAATAAAGATCAAGAAAATCATGGTCAATATGGTGTATTACTTGTTATCGACGATGATGAAAATACGCAAAATCTTCTCCAACTAATGTTTCGCAAAGCGGGTATTAATGTAATTTCACGGATCGATCCTACGAAGGCTTTGAAAGATCTAGGAAAAATAATGCCAGATTATATATTGCTAGATCTTATGATGCCTCAAATGAATGGTTTTGAGGTATTGACCATGATTCGTAATGATGAGCGCTTTGATGACATTCAAATTATTGTTGGTTCCTCTAGAAGCTATGATAAGGATAGGTTAGCAGCTTTAGAAATGGGGGCCAATGAATTTATAGCAAAACCATACAACGTCAAACAACTGGTTAAGAAAGTAAAATTCTTGCATGATCTTAGTAAGAACAAGATAGCTAGCTAGAAATGCCTTTTGATTCCTCAAAAGAACAAATGAGCTGATTCCAAGAAAAGTTACTGAATTTAATAATGATTACGAAATCTATACTATCTTCTATAATTTTAAATGAAGCCTTGCAAATTAGAGTTCTGCTATCAACATCGATATCACATGTCCGCAAAATATTGTTTTGTGGTATTCGATCATAAGAGGGTGGAGAAAAATGCAAGCCTTGATTGATTGAATTAGAAAGTGTTCCAATGATATTGTTGCATGAAATATTACCAACTTCGGTTAATGTCGAGGTTCTAGTTTCTTGATCCAGTTCATCAATAGGTGTATGGTTTAAGCTTTCAATGATTTTTTTGCTATCTTCTTCATTTAAGAACAAAAATGTACTTCCTTCAAGTAGTCCATCGAAATTGACTGCTACACAACTAACAACAGGATCTTTAGTTTTAATTAAGGTCTTAGTAGCAAGCAGATCGGTTAAGTGTACTTCTGTTGTTATTTTAAGTAAGTAATTTCCTGAGCTTTCAGGAATGGCTCCTGCTAATTGGCAAAGGGCTAATGCCGTATGCTCAATACCTTCGGTAATACAACTTTTTATACGCATAGTAATAATATTTGATGTCATATCTACGTATTTTCGGAATTAAGTGCTTTTGCCAATATCTCAGCAAGGACATTTTTTTTAACTGGTTTAGAAATAAAAGCAAAAGCTCCATTCTTTTGCATTTTGACTTTTGTTCCCTTTTGAATATCTGCGCTCATCACAATAATTTTTAAGCCTTGAGCCTTCGTGTTGATTTCTTGAATAAGGGCTGTTCCATCAAGTTCTGGCATATGTAAGTCTGTTATAACACAGCTAGGAAATTCCTGGGATATTATTTCCATGCCTTCCTTACCATTTGCTGCCTCTACAACCTCATGGCCTAATTCTTTCACCTGACGAACTATAGCGTTTCGTTGAAACTTGGAATCATCGATCACTAAGATCTTGGCCATGGGAAATTACCTCGTTTTGAAAAGCATAACACTTAATGCAACTCGGCAAGCTAGATAATTACTTTACTGCAAATCGGCTAATTATTACAACATGATCACTAAATATTTTACTAAAAGAGGCGAATCTATACCCATAATTTTCCCTAAAAGCATAATGCTAATGGGTGGAGAGTAAAAGAGATGTATTTGGGGCTCAAGACATTCTTGGATTTGGACTTTAATATCTGCACAAAGATTGTTGTACTTGTTTTTATAGGATTATCTTCATTGAGCTCTTATAGCGCGCAAGATCTAGTCGGCCTTATTAAAGCTACTCTCCAAAACGATTTGTCTATCAAATCAGATCATATGCAGGTCAGAGCAAGTAATTTAGAAATGCAGGCAGCTAAAAAAAAGTATTTGCCTCGTTTGGACTTCGATGGATCTGCTTTATATACAAGGTTTGGAGATTCAAACGAGAATATCATAGGTACTATAGATTATGATCTCATATTGACACAATCCCTCTATAATGAGAGCATTCAAGCTGAAATTCTTCACAAGAAAGCAAAAGTAGAGGAATTTGAATTTCGTCAAAAACATAGTGTTCAACTAGCAATAAAGGCCACCATTGATAGCTATTTGCATGTAATAGAAAGTAAGGAACATAAACAATATGTAGAAAGTCAAAGCCAATTCATTGATAAGCATGTACAAATAGCAAAAGAGAAGTATCGTATCGGAAGTGTCAATATAATCGAGGTTCAGTTAGCAGAAGCCCGTAGTGCTAGTCTTCAGTCCGATCTTATTGACGCAAATTATTCATATGAAAAATCGAAAACAATATTAGAGTATATTAGTGATGTAAAAATCAATAAACTATTACAACGGCCTTATATAGACTTGCCTCCGAAGTATTTAAAAACAAATTTCAAATCTCTTTCATTACACCCTGAAGCAAAAATATATCAAGCACAAATAAAGCAACAATTTGCTCTTATGGCGATTGAAAAAACAAAAATGTACCCGCATCTTTCAGCGTTTGCTTCGTTGGAATTAAATCACCTTGAAGGAAGAATTCCTAGGCAAAATATTGGGTTGATGCTTTCCTATAATATTTACCATGGGAGAAAAGATATTCTCAAAATTGAATCAACAAAATTTTCTGAAAAATCAATGTCTTTTCGCTACCAAAGACATTTAAAAGATACTAGTTCCCTTCTTGCTGCAAAAATTATCGACTATAAAAACATACGTGAAAAGATAACTCACCTTTCAAAAAGCGTTCTTTACCTTCAAAAAATTTTAGAAAATAGAGCAACTCAGTTCAACTCGGGAGCCATTCATGGAGTGACTGTTTTAGATGCACAAGAAAGGTTACTTGATGCTCAGACTCAGCTTTCATCTGTAAAAAGTTTGCAAATAAGAATGGCAGTTGAAATTCTTTCCATACTTGGTCATTTAAATCTCACGGAATTGAAGTCACTCATTAAACATAAAGAAATTGCTGGTGATTATGAGTAAGGCTAAAGTCATTGACATAGGTTTGTGGTATGCCTTCAAAAAGACAATATCTAGTAGCATCGAGCTTTTTATATCTTCAGCACTGATTAACACTCTAGCATTAGCAGTGCCACTCGTTATCATGCAAGTCTATGATAGAATAATTCCCTATAAGGGTAAGGGAACTCTTTTATGGTTGGTCTTAGGGGCATCCTTAGCCGTCATAATCGAAACTGTACTTAAAATTGTACGAGACAAAATTGGAGTTTTGGAAGGTGCTCGATATGAATATAGAATATCCAATAAATGCTTTGAACAAATATTAAGAGCACCTTTAGAAAAAATAGAACATGAAAATCTTAATACATTACTTGAAAACCTCAAGTCTGTTAGAAATCTACAAAACTTATATTATCGAAATGTTTATATAGCTCTTTTAGATTTTCCCTTTGCCATTATTTATATTGCTGCTGTGTGGTTTATTTTCCCTAGACTGGCCTATTATGTTTTATGGATTGCTGGCGGGTGTTGTCTTTTGTCATATTTTGTTAAATTTTTTTATCGCCGCGTGAGGGAATCGTACTACGAAATAGCCGATAAGCGGATAAATTTAGTTATTGATTCCATTAAAAAAATACATTTTCTTAAAGTCTTTTCAATGGAAGAACAGATTTTAAGACAATATGAGAACATGCAACTTGAATTGTCGCATCAAGATTTAAAAGTGTCACTTATAAATGGTTTTTTTAAAGATTTTCAATTTATGATAGCGCAATTAGCTCTTTTTGGTTCGTTAACTATAGGCGCTCCTTTGGTTATAGATGGTACGTATACTGTTGGTATACTAGTAACCGGGATGCTGTTGTGTAGCCGAGGCATTCAACCGATTCTTAGCCTTTGTGGCTTCTGGGTCAAATATAGCGATATTGAATTATCGAAGAAAAAAGTAATGGCAATAACGAATCTGGCAGAATTATCTCAAAGAAATATCGAGATGAAACCAAATGAATTTACTGGAGAGATTGTTGTTGAAAATCTATCTTATTTTTATGGTCATTCCCGTGATGATGTAGTTCTAGGAATTAATTTGGATATTAAGCCTTTGGAGATTGTAGCCTTTACTGGACAAAACCTTCTCGAAACATCAGCATTACTTGAGATTATTTCGGGGGTAAGGGCTACGAATATTGGCAAAGTATTGGTAGGAGGTAAAAATGTTGAATGTATAGGAGAGGAGGACATTGGAAAAATAGTTCACTATGTTGGACTTAATACTTCAATATTAAGAGGTTCAATTCTTGATAACATTTCTTGTTTCAACGAAGAAAACAGGCTCACTGCCCAGCAGATGGCGGATAATCTAAATTTAAATCAATGGCTATCGAAGCTGGCAAAGGGATATAATACTGTTATTGAAAGGCGCTCAGTATCTACGTTTCCCAGTAGCTTCATCTACATAATGGCGCTAGCAAGGGCTCTTGTTGATAATCCAAAGATTTTGATTATTGATCGTATCGATATAGGTCTGGATCATGCTAGTAAAGAATTACTAAAAAGTGTTCTACTAGAACTCAAGGGTCAATGTACTATCGTTATTGTATCTGAAAATGTAAACATCTTAAACTTGGTTGATCGCATTTACAGATTTGAAGGTCACTGTGCTTACGAAGAAACCAAAGAAGTATTGTCTTCCCAGGATCATCAATTATTCACGCAGTACCGGGGGTATTGATGAGTAAAGCTTACGTGAATACAGTAAATAATCATGAAGAATGGTCGCAAGCCCTTTATGAATGCCTAATTCCAATACTCAGAGAACAAGGATGGTATGGAAGTAAAGAGCAACTCAATCATGTTCTTCCGATGAGTATCTCGTCTCTTAAAATAGAGGATGTTGTGAATGCTTTGTCTGGTCTGCGAATTGCAGTAAAAGAAAAAAGAATCAAACTGAAGAATATTGATTGCAGCCAGTTGCCATGCATATTTGTTTGCGAAAACTACGATCCAATGGTTATTTTCGAGGAAACTGATTTTGGACTAAGTGTTTTTAATGGATTATCTAAAAAAAAGCAGATTGTTAAAGCAGATAATCGCTGCGGTTTAGCACTATTTTTTTATCCTGTAAAAGATAAAATAAAAACTTCATATGATTCTCAACAGAGGTGGTTTATTCTGGTCATAAACCGCTTCCGAAGTATGATAGCGTATTCCATGCTTATTTCATTTATCATTAGTATTTTGACCATATCGTCACCGTTGTTTGTTTTATTTTTATTTAGCGAAATTAGCGCGATCACTGAAAAAAATCAATTTTCTCAGTTATACGTTGGGATAGCTATCTATATTGGAACATTATTTGCTTTCAAGATGTTGAGAACTTTTGCGCAAGCCTATACAAGCGCTAGAATTGGCAATATCGTGGCAAATCAAGTAGTTCGTCGGTTGTTTTATCTACCACCAAGATACACAGAAATGGCATCTTTGGAAGCTCAGATTTCGCGAATTCGTGATTTTGATTCTATTAAGGGTTTTGTCGCAGGTACAGCAATGGCCTCTTTATTAGAAATCCCATTTATTGTTTTTATACTTGGTATTTTACTTTTAATCGATTTCCAAATTGCACTCATACCCATTACAGCGCTAGTTATTTTCGTTGGTATCGGTTTAATAGCTAAGTATTGGTCAAGATCTATTGGGAGTGAATTATCAGGTGCTTCTCAAGAATACCAAGATTTTGTTGTAGATACTTTAACAAACTTAAGAGTTGTGAAGTCGTTGGCTCTATCGACTCTATGGATTGAAAATTATCGCAAACATATTGCTTCTTCGTTGTTACTAAATATGAAAACAAATTCCTTTCATGAGTCGATTTCTCATATAGCTTCAGGTTTAGTATCTTTGACAGGTTTAGCTACTATTTATATCGGAGTACAAAGAATTTTTGAGGGCGAGCTTACACCTGCTGGCCTGATGGCATCTATCATGTTTACCTGGATAGCTCTTTCTCCCATTAAAACAGGATTTAGTGTAGCTATTCAGTTTGATAAGGTTAAGAAAAGTGTAGAACAGGTGAATAGATTGATGGATCTTGGTACCGAACATCGCTCTCGTGACTCTGTAACTGTCACGTCAAATATAAAGGGAAATATAATATTTTCACAGGTTTCTTTGAGATACAACAAGGAAGCTTATCCCTCTCTTTTGGGAGTGTCATTTGCTCTTCATGCGGGAGAAACTCTCGTAATCATTGGACATGGTGGATCAGGTACTTCATCTGTACTGAAATTAATATTAGGATTATATATTCCACAATCCGGTCGTGTTATAATAGATGATAATAATTTACAGCAAATTGATCCGATTGCTTTACGCAGACAAATTGCCTATATGCCCGAAAAACCATTCTTTTTCAACGGAACATTAAGAGAAAATTTAACCTTGCGAAATCCCTCAGCTACAAGAGAGGATTTCGCATTTGCCATACAAGAAGCAGGTTTACAAAAAGAAATACAAGCATTACCAGAGGGGCTTGACACTGCGTTTGATGAAAAAAATATTTCGCGATTTTCATTATCTTTTCAACGTCGATTTAGTTTAGCATTAGTACTCATTCAACAATCACAGCTATGGCTCTTTGATAATCCAGGAATGGGTTTGGAGGATATACATGAACGAAGAATATTATCAACTTTGGAGGGTGCAAAAGGTGTAGCAACTATTGTAATTGCGACGCAGAATCCCGAATATCTTGCATTAGCAGATAAAGTACTGTGGCTAGAGGGAGGTAGAATGAAGTCTTTTGGTACTCTTGAACAAGTAAGTCCAAGCTTAATGATAGAACATACATAATAATTACATTCGTGTTGTAAAATGTCTAGAAATAAAAAAATTAAGGGAATCAGTTATCTAGGTGCTAGTGCTCTACTAGAAGAAAAAAAATTACCTTTTTTTCATAGGCTTGTTATATTTCTATCAGCCGTAACGTTATTTGTGTTTATAGATTGGGCGAGTACCACAAAGGTTAGTGAAGTTGCAATGACAAAAGGTCAGTTAGTACCTAGCAAGGGAGTTGTGTCTATACAACATCAGTTTGGGGGAGAAATTGATCAGTTAATGGTTACACAGGGACAAAAAGTTAAAGTGGGAGATACGTTGTTGACCCTTAAAGGATCGCGTATTGTTACAGAATATAAAAGATCAAAGCTAAGACTTAAATCTACTATAGCTTCAAAAAAATTCTTTGATGAAGAGTTCTTGAAAAGAAAAGAATTGACTAGAAAAGGCCTAGAATCTAAGCTTTACTTTCTTTCATTAAAGGCAAAAAAAAATGAATTAGAAGGTGAAATTGCGGAGCAGAAAGAAGTCGTAGAAGGGTATCAAAAACAATTGGCTAGCCTTCAGATAAAATCTCCTATCGAAGGTTACGTCCATGGTTTAAGTATAATAAAAGTGGGTATTATTAAGGCTGGAAGCACGATTATGGAAATTATTCCAAATAATAAACCTCTCGTGGCTGAAGTTGAAATTTCCCCAACAGATATAGGACATGTGCGTCCAGGACAGCTTGTGAAAATCAAGGTGGATAGTTATGACTTTAATAAATATGGAGCAGCCGAGGGTCGCCTAAAAAAAGTATCTCCGACAACATATTTTGGAGCGAATGGCAAACCCCACTATAAAGGCTATGTTGAATTTATTGAGGGTAGATCACTACCTTTTGACCCCCTTTTACCTGGTATGACAGTAATCGCTGATATCCATACGGGTAATAAATCGGTGTTGGAGTATCTACTTAAACCAGTTCTTGTGTCAGCAGATCAAGCATTAAGAGAGAGATAGATTTATGGTGAAAGTATCAGTTAATAATATTATTTACGGGTAATTAAATGGAAGAAAAGCATGTAGTTCAAATAGATAAAGATCTTGAACCGATTTTGGAAAATTTTTTTTTAAATTTAGAGAAGGATCTTCAAGATGCTTCAGAAGCTATCACAACTCATAATTCTGAAAGTCTCGAAAAGGTAGGGCATAAAGCTAAAGGAGCCTGTGGCTCCTATGGATTTAAAAGTTTAAGAGAAAAATTTGATCGTTTAGAACAATTTGCTCAATCAGGAAAGTTTGATCAAGCCAAGATTGAACTTTCGCATATTATCAAATACTTGAACTCCGTAGAGATTGAACTTGTATCCATTGATGAGGATGTCGCCTAGATAATGAAATATCAATCATAATAGCAATTTATTTATTATATTGATCGAACACTTAATCAATATAGAACCAACTCACTTTGGAAGTTTTATATGGTATTGATCTCAAAAAAGCAAACACGTAATGGCAGTGAAAAGCTTCTTGAAGTGCTTTTGGTTGATGATGCTGAAGCAATTCGTTTGCTAATCCTGAACTACTTAGCAATTCGAAACTACAAGATAGATACAGCCATCAACGGATTAGAGGCTTTTGAAAGATGTAAGCGAAATAGATATGATATTATTGTCATGGATGTTCAAATGCCAATGATGAGTGGATTGGAAGCTGTTGCTAAAATCCGTAGTATAGATGATCTTTATAGTGCTATTCCTATAATTGCCTTGACAGCTGAAGTAGATCACGACAAAATACAGTCCTGTCTCCATGAAGGGTATTCTGAATATTTGCAAAAACCTATTAGAAAAGTTCAGCTGTTGCAGTTGTTAGATCGCTACAATTCATTGGCAACACTAATAGATAAGAACTGATATCAGTTCTTTACATCCGACAATGATCAAATATCTGCAAAATGGTGGCCGTACAATTCACAAGCCTTAACTCCCAGGGCTTCTAGGATTTGTCTTTGGAAGCTTTTAATTTGATCTTTTTTTACCGGTCTGAAAAGACGATACTAATGCCTTGAAAACCTGAAAGACTCGAATTAGAGTTGACTTTGTTGTCGGCTTTCGCGAGCTATTAGCTATTATAGGCCGATTGTTTGCTTCGATACGTTCTGTTTTTTTCAGGTAGAAAGATTGAACATAAAAGATAGGGTTTTTTAGAAATCTAAATCCTAACTCAACTTGGTTTTGCTGCTTATAGAAATCAATTATTTCCGAGGTTAAACTTTCACATCGATTGGTACCAAGGACGAATCAAGCTTTGCATAAAGTCTCGATTCGGATAGCTTCAATATCTTCTTCGATTTCACTTACTATCTTTTATTTGTAGGATTCTGCCTTTATATCTCATTGAGGGCGACTTCTACTACTATAGATGGGATGGTTCATGATTTCAAATCGCTTGAATTTATGGAATGTAGCCTTAATTTTATCAACACATTTTAAAGTATTTCTCTCACAAAAGATGCGTTCTGCTTGCAAGGGAAGCAGCTTTTTTTGTAACTGATCAGGTTCTTTTACTACTGTCTGGGCAATCGAGTCGGCTGCACGTATTTGGCTTTGCTCAGAATAACAAACAAACCAATTTTGCTCTATATCATAGTTTTTACTAGAAGGCTCTGATATTTGATGCCTTTATCAGTCCTTTGCTGCTGTTGTTCTCAGCCCAATGCGTCTGATACTATGTCTTTTAGCTCGCAAAGTGCACATGGCATCTAGGTATTACTTCCGCGGCCAAATTAATCAAATTAAGTTTCTGACTTTTGCTTGAAATGGCCATTAAATATTAAATTTTACTAATGGGCATAAAACGCCCTGCGTTAATACAATGATTTTCGTTAGTTCAAAAACTCAGCAAGAATCTATACTGTTAAACAATAGATGCTAAGCTAAGAAATTTCAAAAACTAGCCGAATCCAATAATGGGATTAGATTACTAATAATCGGTAGAGCACCATATGGAAAAACCTTTTTCAAGACGTAAACTTTTTAATGCAACCATAAATGGTTCTTTATTAGCCTACGGGACTTACAAAGCTCCCTTTGTTTATGCAAAGAAAAAGCAAACTCTACGAATATTAGGAACACATGTCACTTTACAGGAAGAAATTCGCCAAAAGGCTATGCAAGATCTGGGAATCAACCTCATTTTTGAACCAAATGGCAGCGCGTCGGTGTTACAAAAAGCCGCATCCAATCCCGCCTCCTTTGATTTATACGAGCAATGGTCTGATAGCATCAACATCCTGTGGCAAGCAAGGGCGATTCAGCCAATAGAGGTGGAAAGAATTAAGTACTGGGATGAAATCAATCCCCTTGCAAAAACTGGAAAATTAACTCCAAATGCAAGAATCGGAGCTGGGGATGCTCCCTACAAAATTTTATATGTTCAACCTGATGGTAAATTAGGCTCCAATAGGACTGGTCAAGTTAGTTTTATGCCTTATGTGCATAATGTTGATTCATTTGGTTACAACACAAATTTTATTAAAAAAGGTGAGCCTTACGTTACCGAGAGCTGGGGATGGCTATTAGATGAAGCTTTTAGTGGTAAAGTAGGGTTAGTTAATGCACCAACTATTGGCATATTTGACGTTGCTCTCGCAGCCCAAGCGCAAGGATTAGTGACCTTTAAAGATATTGGTAATATGTCCACAGATGAGATTGATAAACTATTTGCTATATTGATTGAAAAGAAAAAAAAATGGCCACTTCTCCGGACTTTGGAATTCAGTACCACAATCGATTGACTATATGGTCAGCAAAAGAGTTTATATTCAAAGTATGTTTTCTCCAGGAGTATCGGGGGCCAATGGTTTAGGGGTTCCCGTAGTGTATGCTTCTCCTAAGGAAGGCTTTCGCGCCTGGCATGGTGTCATGTGCTTATCAAGAAAAACAACGGGATTGGCTAAAGATGCAGCCTACGAATACATGAACTGGTGGCTATCAGGATGGCCTGGTTCATTTATAGCAAGACAAGGTTATTACATCTCAAATCCCGAACGGTCAGAAGCTCTCCTTCCTGCCGACGAATGGGCTTATTGGTATTTGGGTGCAGAGGCTAAAAGAGATCTTAAGGGAACCGATGGAAGGACTTCTGTTAAAAAGGGCAACGTCCGCGATGGCGGATCCTATATAAAAAGATTTAGTAACATAGCAGTCTGGAATACGGTGATGGATAACTATGATTATAGCTTAGATAAATGGTACGAATTCCTTAACTCATGATAATAGTATCATATGAATATTTTTAACAAAGCATTAAATTCTCTTTCGATAGGAGTAAAGATTTCCATTGGCTATGCGTTCATCGTCTTAGTATTCAGCTTCCAAGTAGTTTTGAATTTTGAATCGATGAATAAGATTGCACAAGATTTCAAAGATCTTACTGCGATCACTGAAAACGCAATTTCCATTCTAAATATTGATAAAGACATTTCAGATCTACAGAAATCAGCCTTAACATACAGTCAAACAGGTAGTCAGTCCGTATTCGAAAAAATGCAGCTTACTTTCAAAGATATCGAAGAAAAACTATTAAAGGTTCGAGAAAATACGACTCTTTCAGAGAGTAAAGCCCAAATAAACAAAATGAATGCTATTACTAAATATTATGGAATAAATTTACATTCACTTCAGGAAAAATTTCATTATCGCAACCAACTTGTTATTAATGAATTACCAAAAATAATGGACCAAATTACTTTATTCCTGCAAAATATTATACAAGAATATCGTAGTTCAGATGATCTCAAAATATTACAGAATATGCTTATTTATTGGCTTAAAACTAGAATTAGTGCCATGCTTTTTTTAGAAAACAGAAAGCACACTGATAAACAAAACGTCAATCGTCTTTTAAAAATCATCAAAGATGAGCATAATAAGTTTTTTAATAGAAAAAATTCAAAAAAAATAATAATCCAAGAAGAAAATTTATTAAATTTACTGGACAGTTTTATTGATATTTTTGACCAATCGATCCAGGCCAACCGCATATATTTATCATTAGTAAATGTGGTCATGGCAGGAGAAGTCCTGGAGTTTGCCGAACTAGCGAAAATTCTACGCACAAAAAAATTAACCCATTTAAAGAAAATTGCCTCAGACAATAATCATTCCGTTTCAGAGATCAAGTATTTGTTAGTACTTTCGATACTATTAGCCATACCAATCCTATTTTCTGTAGCGGTTTTTTTCCACTTTAACATATCAAAAAGTATAAGAGCAATAGCATCTACCTTTTCAAATTTACGAGAAGGAGAAGAAGAGATGTTAATTCCTGAAATAGAAAGAAATGATGAAATTGGTAAATTAGCTAAAGCAGCTAACGACTATAAGCAGGTGAGCCTGCATTTAAAAAAAGCGAAAATAGAAGCGGAAGAATCCGCTAAAGCCAAAGCTGATTTTCTGGCAAATATGAGCCATGAAATTCGAACACCCATGAATGGAATATTAGGAATGGTTTCGATTTTATACGAAACGGAAACCAATGCAGAGCAAAGAAAAATGCTTGATACGATTTCCTCTTGTGGTGAAGATCTTATGACAATCCTTAACGATATTTTAGATATCAGCAAGATTGAATCCGGAAAAATTGTGTTGGAAAATATTCCATTTAGCCTTCAAAAAATGATTTTTGATATAACATTTTTATTCGAGGGAGAAGCAAGAAAAAAAGGGATTGAGTTTAAAGTATCAAAGCTCTCTCCTGATTTACCTGACTATATCACAGGAGATATAACAAGGTTAAAACAAATTCTTATAAATTTAATTAGTAATGCAATAAAATTTACGGAAAAGGGATCAGTAGAATTTATTATTAAATCAACTCCTTGTGATCTAAAAAAACATAAAATATCTTTTGAAGTAAAAGACTCAGGAATAGGCATAGATGAAACCGCTCAAGAAAAGCTTTTTTCGGCTTTTTCTCAGGCGGACTCCTCGATCACCAGGAGATATGGAGGCACAGGACTAGGTCTCACCATAAGTGCTAAATTAGCACAACTCTTACATAGTAAGATAACGGTTTCAAGCACTATCGGGAAGGGTTCTGTTTTTGGCTTAGAAGTCGAATTTCTGGAAATCGATAAACCCTTAGATAACCACATAAGCCTTGAACCTGGAACCAAAGGTAAAATCCTACGAGTTTTACTCGTCGAAGATAATCCGATAAACATAGAATTAGCTTCGATGATGATTGGAAAGCTTGGTCATCAAATCGAAATAGCAAAGAATGGGTTTGAAGCTGTAAAAAAAGTTGAAAGTATGGAATTTGATATCATTTTTATGGATATGCAAATGCCTATAATGGATGGCGTCCAAGCTACCGTTGAGATTAAGAAACTTCACGATAAGTCTCACATACCTATAATTGCAATGACTGCAAATGTAATGAAAGAGGATAGAGAAAGGTGCTATCAAGTTGGAATGATTGATTTTCTAAGCAAACCTATTAGAAAAAAGAATCTATTAGAAATATTTGAAAAAATTAGTAAGGAATACTATAGTGATCAAATTAAAGTGCAGAGTTTAGGTTGACTACAAAAAATTTGGAAAGTAAGGAAGAAATTGTTCTCGCCACAAATATATTAGATGGTGAAAAACTTAGGGGTGAAGAAAAGTAGGAATAAATTTGGAAAGTATGCTAATAATTAGGGAGTTCGATGAAGAAGCCACAGTTATTTATGGTTTTACCGATAGCAAAAGCTCAATAGCTAGCCTCGGAGGTGGGAATTTAAAATCTGCGACCGATCTCTCTAATTTTCAAAGATATTTTGACCACCCACCTGTTTATCTGAACTTTCTTAATGGGAAAGTAGCTATCTAGTCAGGTAATTTCAGTTCAGATTATGTCATAATACAATAGTCATGAAACTTATGTAAGGGAATTTCCTGATTCGTTTTACCTATCCTAGGGGGTTGAAGGCTGCTTTAAGTTTTTAAAGAACAATACTCTAAAACCTAAAATGACATACTTGATTGCTGACCTGCGAAGGTATATTTTTAAGGTGTAAACGAGAATTTAGGAGTCAGCAATATGGAAAAAGCATCAGTTCTTGCAGAAAAAGCGAAAGAATCTATCGAAAAGTTTAACGACACAGTGAAACTCAAGCTGCATCTAGCATCTATGGATACCAAGGATACTTGGCGCAAGCTTGAAAAGCAAATCAATGCTATTAGTGACGATATTCGTACTTTCTCACGGGACATTAAACAGGAAACCGATGAAGCTCGGCTTCAAGGACATCTAGCTTTGATGGATGCAAAGTTACGTTGGGAAGAAATTACTGATGATCTTGACCAGTGGGTTACTGCCATCAGTAATAATACCGAGGAAAAAATTGATATCGCACGTTTAAAAATGGTCCTAGCTAAAATGGAAGCTAAGGAGTTTTTTAGCAAAGCTGAACATGAAGCTAACTTTCACAGTGTAGGACAAAATATTAAGGAAGAATGGTACTCCTTATTATCAAAAATGGATGAGAGGCTTATTGACTTTATTAATCGCTTTCCTTTGAAGTAACTTTAAAAGAAAGTCGTGCTGCATCTACTTTTTACCAGAACAGCGTCGTCAACAGTTATGGGGAATATCAAAATCAGAACCACCTAGAAAATATACAGCCTAGGTCGGTTCCTTAGATTGGCTACCCATGTTATTTCACTTCAATGAGTGAAGCTATCACAAAGCTTCAACCTAGGGAGCTAGAATAAAGGTGCAATTTGCAAGTAGCACATTGTTTTTTAGGAAAATGCACCATAAGACCTGACTTACCCATGGGGATATTAAAGGTGAGCACGATTGTCCCTTAATCAATCAGCTGAAAAACTAGAGATCCTAGTGTATGGCTACGACAAAAAATACTTCTTAAAGCTACATTTAAAAAAGGATAAAAATAAAAACCATCCAGCTGCTCCAGCAAGATGGCTCTTCAACAAGGTACATGAGTAGTTTATGATGCGTAACTACTACCACGAACCTTAAATGATATCTAGTACAATTGTGTAACATACAGATATACTAAGATTAAGTTTTTTAGTGCTACCGTTTATGCGATTTACCGCTGTTAGTTTTTACTTTTCCAGCAAGACTCACACTTTGAAATCTAAATGCAAAAACCTTACTCATGTAGACGGCATTGTCCTCATTTGGGACCTACCTTTTTGAATCATTTTGTAACACTAAATGCGAGGCCCTCCAAGTTGATGAAAGAACTGGGATTCCTTAGTTTATTCTCATAGCTAGAGCAGAAACCAATAGGTTGATCGGTATTAATATCGCTCCCTATTTAAAGGGAGGACTTTTCAAATACCATAACACCACTCAAGGAGTATTCAAAAATGGTATTCACGCTTCAACTTTTAGCTCCTCAAACTCCGACTGAGTTCTACACATCTGCATCTTGTTGTATTGGCCTTTGCAACTCCCTTCTGTTAATTCCCAGCTCGATAATGCTGAATACCAATCTTGCATTGAACCATGTGTAACTTTTTCCATTATTATAGGAGTCTGGCAACTATGAAAAGGTTTTGGAAACACAGGACACTTCAAAATAGACTTACAGTTAGGTTTATATTTAAAAGTCCCAAAACAGAATTTTTAGAGCTGGCGATATTATAGCATTATGGGCCAAATTTCCGTGGAGTCAATGAATGGAAAAGCAAATATTAGCTGTTCTGATTCGACATTATGTAACCCATAAAGGCACATTATAAAGGCAAAGTAAATGATCCAACCGTTCCAAGATAAATATAACCACCCAACTGAAATCGTTAATCATTTTTTACTACACGATATATTCTATTGTCTCCCTTATGAATTTTCTTTACAACCATCCTGCTCATTTGATCAGAACTCTACGCAGGGAACTATGTCATCTTCAATTGAAAAGAACTTTTTCCGCGGGAACCATACTGACATTCTAGATCAGTTCTACGACACTATGGATGTGGAACTTGATGCATCTTTGGCGGTATGGGTTATTGGATCACTAGCTTTTTTGGGTCGGATGAAAGAGGCCGATACATTGCTTAAGGTTCACAGCCCCCAAATGGAATCAATACAAAGCTGTGCTAGCTGGTTCTTCCTGATAACAGGACACCTTCGTAACAATCACCCAGAAGATGCAAAATTTTACCTTTGTCAATTTAAGACAGTCAAACAGACAACTGCTTTGCAAAAATTCTATTGGTATCAAAGCCTTGGATTCTATCACTTCATGAGTGGCTACTTCCGACTTGCAGAAAAGTATGCTGAAAAAGCCTATCTTCAGGCTGTAGCTGTAGGCTTTTTTTATGGGCGCGCCATATCTCTTGATCTGCAAGGGCATTCCCTGGTTGTTATGGGGGAAGTCCATAGAGGTATAGAGTCAATCACGCGAGCTAAGAAGTATTTTAATCAGTTAAATAATAGCCAGAATGCTGGCGTTATCAACCGAGCTATTAATAATTATAGAGAGCGCTATTTTGTAATCGAGCCTGAAGAAGACTCCGAAGACCCCATAGGTGAGCTTGACCAAAACAACTTCAGCCAAAGCTTTGCCCTGCTCACAAAAACCCGATTGCAATGCCTGAGAGGGAGAGTAAAACTAGCTAGAAATACCCTTACCTCCGTCCAGAAGGTAGTAGACATCCGGCATCCGGGGTATGAAAGGTCGTTAAGGTTCCGTAAAGCCTATATCGAGTGGTGTGAAGGCCAATATCTTAAAGCTTTGGAAACTATCGCCTCATTAAGCTCCCACCTTTCCCAGCTAGACCCACAGTTACAATCCCAGATTATAGGGCTTGAATGCAAAATAAAAAAATCTCTTGGCCAACCCATCGCCTCAGATCGCATCAAACGTCTAGAAACCTTAGCCCGTCAAACTAGTTTTATTATTTCAAAACGCATAGCCAAACGCAGTTTTGGCGTCTCTTTTGAAATTTACCATGGCAGAGATCCCTTAGGGGATTGGATCGATAGAATTCATGATAAACACCTCACCAAAGAGGAGAAAGTTTGCCTGGCCATTGATAGTGGTTATCTTGGTTTTTTATATGATATTCTAGAAATCCCCCGACACCTACGAAGCATTTGTTTAAACCCGGTTCCTGGTATTCTTATCTTTTTTGACAAGGGCGATGTGCGCTTTCATCGTTTTCACAGTACAAACCAATTGGTATTGAAGCTTTTTCAAGCTTTTGGTAAAAGCAAACGCTTATCCAAGCAGCAAGTCATCGAAGAACTGTGGGGATACAACTATAACCCTTTGAAACATGATGCACTGATTTATGACTTGATTGCCAGAGCTAGAGCCTTACTAAAATCTGAAGGAAGTGATTGGATCAGCCCCGATGATGATGGTTATAGGCTCGACCATGAGTGGCACATTGTTGAATTTTTGGTAAAAATCAAGGAACGCGACCCCTTACCAGAGGCTTCCCCAGGAAACTCTATGCTGACAAACCTTAATCAAAGACAATTGAAGTTTATAAGGTATCTAGAGAAACATAATCAGATTAATGCCAAAACCTGCTTGGAGTTATTTGAAGGTGTTACCAGAATTACAGTTTCGAGAGATTTAGCAAGCCTCTGCGAAATGGGGATTCTTGATCGTCGAGGTCGCGGTAAATCTACATTTTATATTCTAAATAATACCCCAAAATCTTAA
>JBNKNM010000043.1:0-34031 GCA_050293845.1 Pseudobacteriovorax sp.
GAAAAGCACCATACTTTAGGTAATTTTCAACTGGCATTGAAAACTTTGAATCAGGCAGCCGAAGAAGCTAAAAATAGCGGTTATATCCATGAAGAAGCTATTGCCTATGAGTTAATTACTGAGCTTGGATTAAGAGAAAAGTTATATTCTCTTGCAGGAGATTTTCTGCTTCGTGCGTTAAATACTTATAAAATGTGGGGAGCCTTAAAAAAGGTTAAATTTCTTCTAGAGGAACATAAAAATTGGTTTTCAAGTAATACATATTTACATCTCCGTGAACAAAATTCGAAGGTGGACCGCCTAGATTTTGATACGTTTAAATCAGTCATATCTGGACTGGCTCATGAAACGAAGCATGAAAATCTTATTTCACAGATGATGATATCATCAATTTCCTTTACAGGTGCTGAAAAGGGGTGCGTAATACTACGAGAACTAAATTCTGCTGGTTTTCAAATTGTTAGATTCTTTGAAGACGGAATTTCCAATATTACAACAACTGCTATTCAAAACTATAAAAATCTTTGTCAAGGCGTTATCAATTATGTTTTAAGATCAAAAAAGCTGATAGTCGTTGATGATGCCATCATTCCTAACTCAACCATTCCTGGCTTAGAGAGGGATTCTTATATAGCAGAAAATTTAGTGAGATCCTTAGTTTGTATGCCAATTATTGTTGGACAGAAAGGTGCTGAACAGATAATTGGTGCCATATATTTAGAAAATAACTTAACATCACATGTATTTTCGAGCCCCAAAATCCAGATACTAGATCTTATTGTGCAGACTGTTGCTGGTCGTATAGAGCTATCAAAAAAAACTGAAACTTTAGAAGATTCGCTATTTCAAGCATCTCAGGTTCAGCAAGCCATGCTACCTCGCACTGGTAACATTTCATCATTTACGGTCAGTGAATATTATGAATCAGCGGAACAGACAGGAGGCGATTGGTATGGATATTATGAGGACTACAGCTCTGGACGCCTATACTTTTTTATTGGAGATGTCACCGGCCATGGCGTATCATCGTCCTTAATCACAGGAACAGCATCAGGGGCGACCTATGGCACACTTGAAACTTTAAAGCGTATTGGGGACAGACCTGATATTGAGCATGAAATAGAAATCATTGCTAAGTCGGTTAATCAAGCCGTATACGATACAGGTGCAAAAGTAGATCGCTTAATGACAATGCTGTTCATGGTATTTGATACCCATAGCAGTAGAGGGGTGTATATTAATGCGGGACATCCGTGTGGCTGCATCATTAATAGCACTAAAAATAGAGTTTTTACAACTTCTGGAAGTCCATTAGGTTTTTTTGAAGATCCAGTCTATAAAATTCATAAGTTTGAACTTAATCGTGGTGAATCATTGTTTTTTTATACTGATGGTCTTGTAGAAAATCAGGGGCCTAACGGAAAAGTTCTCAAATTACGACGCTTGATGAAGCTATTTTCATCCGATAAGTCTCCTCATGAAATGAAAAACCTTATTCTCAGAAATGCACGAGCTATTTGGCAAAATCATCCGCCTGAAGACGATTGCGCCTTTGTTATACTCCGGTGGGAAGGGACAGAGAAAGAACTTCGTGAGGATTATCTTCCTGCTTAAAGTTCAAATCCCATTCCTACACTAATTGATCGAAATGAGTCATTATCAATATTTTCTTGCTTTTCTGTAGTGACGACAGTTTGGTTATTTGTAGATTGGACTTCGGTTATGTCACCACTGAATTTGACATCAGTAGTATTTGCGATAGAGGATTCGATGACGAAAGTATAGTTTCCCCAAAATATTGAGGTTCCTATAACAAGATTGAACCCTGTAGTTGTCAGATTAAGAGCTCCAGATCTTTCAAAGCCTCCTTCGCGAAAATGACCCTTAATTGAACCTGATGAGGAAACGATGTAGTCCACGCTTGCATAGGGAAGAAAGTTTTCCATATCCCAGAAGATGCTTCCTCGCAGTCCAAACTCAAGTAAGGTGCCTCTGCTATAAAAATTATCGGAAGGCACAAGACTAAAATAACGAATACTTGGGCCAAGTCTGAGGGGAAGATCATTAGGACCTAACTCAATAACTAGTTGGCCACCATAGGCTGAAAATGGACTTTTCTTATACCATCTTTCCCCAAGAAAAAAATTTAGATCTACCAACTCCTTGCGCGATGGAAGTAGATTGGTTTCTAGTGCATCCTCTGGCTCCACAGGTACATCTGACTCCGGCGGAATCTCGCCCTCACCCGACTCAAGGTTTATTTCTTCTGATGTAACAGTTTCTTCATCACCTGAAGAAACTGAATCATTATTATTTGTAGCCGAACTGTTCTCAGCTGACCCCTCATTAGTGGGAAGGGAATTATCTTCAGCAGCTAACCCAACAGTACACAAGATCGACAAATTAAGGACGATGAGCTTCTCCATCATCTACCAAACTCCACAAATGTTAGTTTGTTACATTGTATAAAGTCTTAAATTATTTGTCATCTTTATAAGGCTAAGAAAAATCACTTACTCCGCTAAATACCAACAAGCAGTCATAATGTCTTATCTATCTCTCCCATACAGTGGACGTTAACTGCTTTCGTGAAACTGTATTGCAGCAGGAGGGGTTAAACTCCTATATAACTTTTACTTCCCGCTCTTGCCATAGTTGGGAAGGGCTCTGGCGCTGGGTTCTTTCACCTGGCAATTCTGCCAATCTTGATTGGGAAGCCAGAAGTCTTTAATAAGTCCGGCGCGACCTGGAAAAAATTTTTCAAAAATACGTCGATAGAATAAGGACTCCTTTGTAAACGGGTTGCCATGCCGATATGCAGCTTGCGTGAGTTCGCTATCTGATATGGCTTGTTCCGCATAAGCTTTGATTTCATCCACCATACTGTGACCGACAGCATCAGAAAAAGCTGCTTTTTCCCTAAATAGGATGTTTTCTGGAAGCAGATTGGTGTCTTTAAAAGACCTTCTTAGTAAATATTTTCCAATACCATATTTATTCATCTTAACTTCGGGATCGATCGCCATAATATATTCAACAAAATCGAGATCACCAAAAGGAACTCGCGCTTCCAAGGAGTGGGCACTCATGCAACGATCGGCTCTCAGCACATCATATTGATGGAGTTCGAAAACCCGCTTTTCGGCTTCTTTTTGGAATTCCATGGAATTTGGAGCATAGTCGGTGTACTTATAACCAAACAGCTCATCGCTGACCTCGCCTGTAAGCAATACCTTAATATCAGTGTGGCTCTTGATATGTTCGCAAACTAGATACATACCTATCGAGGCTCTAATTGTTGTAATATCCCAGGTTTCCAAGCTATGTATGATGGCTTCCAGTTTCTCTAAAACTTCGTCCATCGTGAAATACACGTTGGTATGATCAGAGCCGATATGCTCGGCAACCATCTCTGCATATTTAATGTCAATGGCATCGTGGCGGCATCCTACCGCAAAAGTTTTGATGGGCTGCTCCAGTTTCTCAGCAGCTATGGCACAAACAAGGCTTGAATCAAGTCCACCGCTAAGGAGAAAGCCGATGGGTGCATCAGACTCCAGACGCTTAATCACACCAGCTTTAAGTCGATCGTGGATTCCTTGGGTAATCGATTCTAAGCTAGCAAAGCAGCTGGTTTGACTTTGACTGAACGATCGATAGGGAATAAATGAGACTCCATCAAAAAAATGACCTGGAGGAAATGGATGAACACTTTTACAAAAGTCAACTAAAGCTTTCGCTTCCGAGGCAAATGCTATCTCCCCCTCATGTTTAGTATACCCATAAAATAGGGGGCGAATACCGATGGGATCGCGGGCACCTTTCAGGACCCCAGCAATGGGGTCGTAGGTGATGAAAGCAAATTCTCCATCCAAGCGATAACAGGCTTCTTTGAGGCCAAATTCTTGGATAAGAGGAAGGATAACCTCACAATCGCTATGGGAATGGAAAGGATAACCTTCTTTAAACTTATCGTATAGCTGATGATAGTTATAGATTTCCCCATTACAGATAAGCATTTGTCCGGAATTAAGATCAATAAAAGGCTGCATACCTTGATGAGTTAGATCCATAATGGCAAGACGATGGAATCCCAAATAAACATTATCTATGATGGTAACCCGGCTTTCATCTGGACCACGATGGAAAAGTTTTTGAAATTCTTGATCTAATACTGCTTTTTTAACTGATGTGCCTAAGTAGGCAAATATTCCACACATAATTTTAGGCTCTCCGAACGCATGTATTTTATATCAAATTAATAACGAAATGTTATCGGAAATGCAAAATAAATACTTTAATCGGAATTTATTGTGTAAATTTGTTATTTATTTAGTTAATATATTGATAGATTGTCAATTCATATGGAGGAATGAGGACTTGGATTACGAAATTGATAGTCTCGATAGAAAAATCTTAAGACATATGCAAATGGATTCACGGAAACCTTTTTTAGAAATTGCTAGGGATCTGAAGGTATCGGGGGGGACCATTCACGGTCGTGTTAAAAAAATGAAGGAAATAGGTGTATTACAGGGGACAAAGGTCGTGATTGATCCTGAAAAATTGGATTATAAGCTGTCAGCCTTTGTCGGTATCCAAGTCAATGATGCCAGTCAGTCCCATGAAGTGGCTATGGCCTTGAAAGCCATTCCCGAGGTTCTTGAGGTTCATTATACCACCGGAGATTACAGTCTCTTTACCCGTATTATTGTGACGGAAACACGTGAGTTATTTGCCATCCTTTCGCAGAAGATCCAGCAAATTAAAAGCGTTCAATCCACCCAGACGTTAATCATTCTCAACACGATCTTTGAACGTGATTTATTGATATAGCTTAAGTTCGCAATTTTACCAGATACGGTGTTTCTTTTGAGCGTAACTGCTTTACTTGAATGATAGCCAAATTGAATCGGTGACATCCTCTCTCGACTGAAGTCGAAAGCACCCTGTAGTTAGTGTCCGAAGCATAGTCACGTGAGCCACGCTTACTTGAGGTTTGCAGGAGAATGGGGCCAGCTCTAGTTTCCTGCTACTATCGGGAAGATTTCCAGAAAGGCCCTGCCACAGGGCTGGTTCATATCGTTTCACAAAGTTTAATGTTGATTGCAGGTCTCTGGGTAAACGGAAATCACACTTTTTACACTTGAAAACACGAATGGAAGGATCAATACCTTCTTTATGAACGTATCCACAGCTTGAGCAAGTTCTTGCAGTTCCCCTCTCATCGAATTTTTGAGCTACCTGCCCCAGGCGCTTGGCCTTGTACTTCAGGATATCGAAGAGTATTTCAAGGGGGTTGTTATTTTGAACGGCCCTATTAATAGACTTATTCACAAACTTGTTCTTGGTATCAGCCAGAGTTTTTCTCTTATCCCAATCACCGACCATGAAGTGTGATACATCTTCATGTTCATTCAAAATCTTATTAGCTAGGGTGTGAAGATACATCTTTGTTCTGGTGCTAATCTCGAAACAGGACACGGATTCTCTTATTTCGTCTTCTCCATGCCTTGGAGTTTCTATTTTTTATCTTATCCCGCCTGGATTTCAAGGTGTCCATAAGCTTATAAGTTGACATATTTATTTTTCTAAGTGGTGAGAAGCTGTATGCGACGAATTCACCAGTTGTTTTAATTCCAGTTAGTGCTGTCTTGCAGCCGGGGTCAAAATAGATTTTGTGACCCCATGCCAGGCTATCTGCTTCTTTTACTTCATAGGAGAACAGCGCATACCATTTTTTCCCCAATTCATCATATTTTACTTTTACTGTTTTGGGTTTTTCTACCTTAATATGGAGAGCTTCTATTTCAATCCAGTCTTTTTTACCTTTTCCGAATGCAAGTTTCAGCTTGCCATCTTCAATTTTAAAACTATTTTCAGGCTGAGAATAGGTTTGCGTGTAGAAGTATTTTTTAGACTTGAACTTTGGAGGTCTTACATTCTTATCGCCCTGTTTTCTTTTTGTGAAAAACATTTGATTTGAACGATCAAGATCAAATACGATTTCTTGCAAGACCTGCGATGATGGGATTTTAAACTCAGGAAGGATCTTCTTTATCTTTGGCAAATCCTTCTTTTGCTCGTATTTATTGGTCTTGCCATAGAGGTGGTAGTTCTTCCTTTCAGTGACCATACCATTCCAAAATTCGGTACACAAACCGGACACCAACCATAGCTTTTGGATCGCATCATAACTAGGTTTGATCTGAATTTTGCAGGTTAAATCCATCTCTACCTCCAGTTGAAAAGATAACCATACGATGGTACTTAGTCATATGAAATAGTTATTTTATTTTCTATTTAGGTATAACCATATATCAAAGAATAATGAGTGGAAATCAGCAAGAACATGCGACTACAATGTAGGCTACCACCTCGTTTGGTCAACCAAGTATAGGCGGCAGGTTCTCAAAGGTGATGTCGAGAAAAGGATCAATGAAATTTTTCATGAGATAGCCGAACAATACGATCTTGAGATCGGTGAAATGGAAGTCATGCCAGACCACTGCCATTTGTTTATTTCTTGTCATCCCAAGATTCCACCTTCCCATCTAGCAAAGTGGCTCAAGGGAATATCTGCTAGGAAGCTTTTTATCGAATTTCCCAGTTTAAAGTCAAGGCTATGGAAAGGTCATCTTTGGAATCCAAGCTATTATGTGGGAACAGTTGGTAATATGTCCAAAGACGTCGTTTTGCGATACATACAGGATCAGAAGGCTCACCCACCAAGCTAGTAGCTCGGATCGCGAAGGAGCCTTATATCCACCCTTTGAAAAAGGGGGGATTACGGCTCATTATTCTAAAGTGCCCAGCTAGGCAAAGTTGCCATTCCAGAATCTTTGAATATCAAGCTCATAGAAGTCTCATCTGATACATCTCACTTTTCCAAATCTTAATCGAAGTCTACAGCTTGTTAAAATGAGACGGCGGTCAAAAATAAATAGAAACCTTTATATTTTGTTCAAACTCTAAACTGATATTTTTCACTCACTAGTTTTTGAGTTTCAAAGGTTGCATCTCAATTTCTAAAAAACTTGATCGTAAGAGGGTATTCATAGATCTCATGTCTGTTTGCTTGTATTGCTGCAATTACCATATTTACTATTGCGTATACTATATACAATGATCCAATAACCATTAGGAGAAGATGGCCATGGAAGAACAGAGAATTCTCTATATCCATTGACATGGCCCAAGACATAGCTATAAGATAGAGAATTGCAATTCCTGATAATGTTAACTGGAAGTTTAAAGCCGCAAGTGCATGTCTTGCAATGTTTTGATTCTTACCTCGATTAATCAACCAGAAAAGTAGAGGAGCCCATATATTTCCTAGAGGAACGATCAGCAGAGCAAAAGGTGATAAGTGTGCGAGGATTGCTAAATTGTTTTGATCACTTGCTTCATTAGTTGGGTTTGTCTTCTTACTCATTGTCAAAATCTCATATTAATAATTTATATGTTCGTGAATATTATGTTTCAAACTTAATAAATAACTCTTTCCATTTTCCAATTATGAAATAAAGAAGCATCAGGACGAAATGAGTTACTTTTATTTTTACTCACGCAAATCAATAAAATTCCCAAGCAAACTAAACTGGCCGATTCGCGTAGGCTTTTTCTCTTTATACTTGACCTTGATCTGGTTAACCTGAGTTATATAGTCTAGACCAGCTTTTCGAATCTCGTCATACGCCTCATCGCAAACAGACTCTGAAAACAGCCAGTAGTGGGCACCAAGACCAATATTTTCTTTGTTATATGATTTTGCGGAAATAGCGATTCTTTCCAGGACACCTGTGACAGAGGTATCGGAATAGTTTTCGGCAAATGTATGGTAACGATTCCCAACTTTCTTGAGTAATCCGGAAGAAACCAGCTCATCTGCTCTCTTGACTCCGGCCATTTCACCAAGATCCTTAGTAATACGACCTACCGTAACGCCTTCAGGATGATTAGCTAGGCTCAGAATATACTGGTCATATTCCTTCCATGTCGTCATCTTTTCTGAGGGATTTATAAACTGATAGTCGTTAAATAAAGGCTTCCATACTTCCGCAAATTTAGAATCGTAGCGGCTTATTAATTCATGGATTTCCTGCCGAGTCATGAACACAGAAAGGATGGGGATAATAGTCGAATCGATACCGCAATGGGTTGTCTCGCCGCAAACTAGCCTTCGAACTGTCGAGTAGGATACCCCAGACTTCCTTGCTAGACTGGAAAATGAGCGTTTTTGATTTTCGTCTAAGTAGGCCTGAACCTTTCTTCTTACTTCGTTTATAAGCTCCATGAATTCACCACCTCCCAACATGTAGGTATGTCTTACTTCTTTTTAGAGTGGTTTGTAAAGAGGTTTTAGTCGCTGAGAAAAGGTTTCGAGAAAATATAATTCAATATTTTTAGATAGTTAAACTTCAATGAATCCAAGACTTCAACCCACAACAGAACCATATACACCTTCTTTTAGGGTGAAGCAATTACCACTATATTCTCAAATTTAGCAAATTCTCGTAGAAAATCTAATGACACATTATAATCACAGGTAGAAGCCGTGGGTAGGTACCATAAGAATTACTCTTTCAGAGCTTTTTCGATAAAATCCGATTTTCTCCTTCGGTACTCATCTTCATCCAACCCTGTACAAGCAATCTTAAGCTGGTTGTATTGAGAAAGAAGCACTGGATCGCTGATTAGTAATTCCTTGAAATGAAGGAAGAACTCAAATTTGGAGCCATTGACCACTACTTGTATTGCGATGCTATCATCGGTTTCGCTTTCTAACATACAAAGTTGAGTGGTTCTCAAAGTGCCTTGCTTCTCCGTAAAGCCTAAATCTAAAATAGCATTTATAGTTGATTCGAATTCATCCTTCTCTATCCCAACAAAAATATCTAAATCACCTTTGGAAATAGAACCTTCGATAGATGAAGAGCCGACGTGCTCAACTCTAGCATCTGGTATTATTTTTAGAATACGTTGCCGATACTTTTCAAAGTTTTGATTACAGCACTCCTGATACTGACGATATTTAAAGAACTTCAATGGCTGGTTCCTATCAATTGACTCCTGAGCTGTTCTTACCCACACCAGCTCCAGCTCCACCCTTGACACCATTAGTAAGGAAGTCTCCTCCTTTATTACCACCACAGCCGCCACTAAATCCACCATTTTTCATCACTTAATCCTCCTAATATTCTTTTGATACCTTTTACTGTATTTCAGATAAGATATCAACACCACTCGTATTCTACCCAATTAAGAAATATCCTTCTCTATTGATACTAAACCCCGTACTGACGAGTATAATGTGGGTTTATCACCCTGCTCTTGCTGATCACGACTGTAGACGAGGGCAGACGGCTTCGCTTCATCTGCCTTCGTGTAGCGAAGCCTGTGTTTTATCCAGTTGTTTCTCAGAGTAAACTTTGTTAGGCAGCTGGTCTCGTATTGTAAGTGCAGCGTCGGCGACTAATCTGATGATCGACTGGATGGTAGAATGGCGAATTTCACCCTCGATGTCATCCAGCTTCGCAATAACCATTACAAGAATTCTATTGTTCCAGAATCAAAGTGAGCACACTTCTCGCTGAGTTTTAGAATTCCAAGTATGGGTGAAGACCCAACCCTGGTTCATCAATAATTATAGTATTTGGAGGGTCAGCTTGTAGAAGTACGGTGGCCAAGTAATTAAATCTTATAGTTCCGTCAGATAACTAACTTGATGCATATGCTCGACACGATTATTTTTAAGAATATAGCACCAGATCCAGCTTTCGCTTTAGAAATCATCAGCAAGCTGTCCCTTAAATAAGACAGCTTGCGAGAGATGAATGGCAGATTTTTTATTTTCTGACACAGTTCCACGTAATGTCGAAAAAAGTACATTCATAGCCGTTGGCAACGATGGTCAAATTAGGTGACCCTATAATCGACAAGGCTTGCAGACTAATGTCGCTGATATCGAGAATTTTCAAATCATCTGCAACGATGAGTGCCCCATCCAGGGTATCCCAGGGGTTATAGGCTAATACTAACTCGTCCACAGTGATAAATGATAGATCGTTGGGTACCTCAAAAAGGTCGTTGTCGGATAGGTCAATCCTTGTCAGGCTAGCCCAGGGTAAATCTCGCATTAGCTCAACATCAGAAATGCGGTTACCAGATAGGTCCAGTTGCTCTAGACGGTTAACAATATCCTGATCAACTATACCATCTGGATTTGGTGTGGTTTGATCCTCAAGACCTTCAAATGAACTGATTAGATTGTTTCTAGCAACTATTGTCTTCAACTTAGGTAGGCTTCTTAGGGGCGAAAGGGTCGCGATCTTAAAGTCATCAGAAGCGTTGGCATCAAAGCTTAGATCGACATAGTCAAAGCCTTCAAGGCCGACGGCATCATGATAGATACCACACAAATTTCTGAATTCCTGCTCTGTAGGCTGGTCGAATATCGTTTCGATATCGCTGTTCCCAGAAATCATAGCAGCAATTCGTTCTCTGATAGACTTTGATCTAGTGGGATCGTCCTCTTCGATCAGCTGATCTAGATTGAGCTCTAAGAGGCAGGTCTGATTTGAATCATAGTTACAGATGAGTTGATCCTTGATGAAGTTTTTAACCTTCTGATAACTAAGCCTTTCATCTAATGATAAGAGCCGAGATGTGTTCGACAGCAGGCACCATTCGACGAAAGTTTCTGGTCGTGGATCGAGTACCTTTTGATCGATAGCAAGATCGCCTCGATAGTACTTTGTGAAAAGGTCGTCCACTGCATCAGAACATACAGCAACAGGCTCCCGAAAGTTTCTGACCGAAAGTACATGGGACCAACAAACCTGATAAGTCTTTTCAGCAAGTGCTATGGCTTGGCTATTAAGTCGAATAGCTTCCTGGAGACGCTGACTGAATTCTTTGGAAAGAAACAATTCTAGATTGTTGCTAATATCATTCAGTCGGGATTCCTCGAGGGAAATATCACCGTAAATAGTGAGGAACTTTCGACGTTGATGGTTGAGTTGGGCTTTAGCCTCGGCGAGGTTTTGTAGCTGGTGATCACTTGGCCGTACCAAAGACGCAATGCCACCGAGTGGGTAGGTTTGCGTTGTGATCTGAATTGGCGCGAGACTCTTTAAGATCGTCTCATCAAAGCTGATATTCCGGGCATGGTCCATAATACGACGGTAGGCGTCGAAGCAAACCTTGCGGCTATCGAAACCACATTGAAGAAAGGGCTGGTATTCACCTTCATCACCCGAATTTATGCCAGCGAAAGTCTTCAGTAGGCCAACAGGTTTGCCACCCCGTTGAAACACAGCTAGCTCAACTTTTAGTTCACGACTTAACTTTTCCCGCTCATACTCGGTGGAAGATTTAATATCGACGACTCCCCGAAGCACTTCTGCTCCGAGCATTCCCGAGTAGGCATTTTTATCTTGACGAGAGCTATAAGAGATTTTCAAGACAGCAAGAAGGTTGATGCCTTTCTCGATCATGGCAACGTATTGGTCGCCACACATGGCACTTAAAGCCTGCTCTTTTTCAGCTTCAGTGTAAGATTCGTCCGCCAACATGCGAGAAACCAGAGGCGCAAGTGAAATACTATCGTCTGTGATATCCTCAAAATAGACTCTTTCTTGCTCTACCTTTCCCTGGTAGTGCAGGACGAAGGTTTCTGAAAAATCGTTACTAGCATAGTCATTGGCAAAGCCCACACCACCTTTGGCCATGATTCCTGGGTAGACTGGTACACCAATCTCAATACTTCCCGATAAGTGATCTTTGAGTTCTTCACCAGAAAGGTCGTGATAGAACTTTAGACTGCCCTCGTTAATGGGAATTCTCCTAGTGGGGAGCTGGCCCAAGCAATGATTGCCAGTCACCTCCCCTTTAATGGAATCAAAGCCCAGGCCTAGGGAGTTCATCGTTCCCGATCCCTCATGAACTTCATGAAGGTTGGAGGTCCCCCCCTGAGGGGCCCTACCGCAGGCGAATGCGGTAAGGGTAAGAGCGAGCACTCCTAGTAGATGACCATAGTGTTTGTTCATAACTGGAACCTTAAAGTAACAAGTATTAACATTTATTAAAAACAAAAAACCTCAAAATTATCTGGTAATGGCACAGGACAGGTTGCTGTAAATACTGTTCCAAGCTTAGGAAACTTATCTTTTAAGCTTTGTAGGGAGTCGAAATCGACCGGTACTTCCGTTCCATCAATGAACAGAGTTTCTAACCTTGGTAAATTTTCCAAACCTTCTAACGAGTCCAGGTATTCATTAGCGTTTAGGTTAAGATCTTTCAAATACTTTGCCCCTGAGAGAGACCACATAATATCATCAGCGATCAAGCCATTATTTGATAAATTAAGATTACGTACTTTAGATGAGCCAAGGCCAGTCAAATTACCGACTCTGGCTTTATTGAGATCCAGCTCTTCAAGGAATTTGAGTTTGGCTAGGGGGAGCGTATCTGAAATGTAGTTATTACTCAAAACAACTTTATTGAGGTAGGGGAGTGAAGCAATAGGCTCTACATTGAAAATATAGGAGTCCGATAATACTAATTCTGTGATCCTGCCTGCTTGGGCTGACAGTGATTCGCATACTAAACTTGCTGGCGAGTTTGCAGGTGGTTCTTGTCCTTCTTCCACAGAACTTATATCTATTTCAATACCTAATAATAACTCAACGATTTTCTGAAAGGTATGCCGAGCCTCAGGGCCTAGTACCGTGTTGGCGATGGCGTAGCCATTTTCATTCCTGACATGATACCAGGTCTTGAACTTTTCACACCAATCAAGAAAATTTTGGGGAATGATAGCGAGAGCGGTGGGGTCGTAACTGATCTGATTACCGTTATCGGCGACATCGCTGGCAAGCTGTCTTTTGGTGTCTTGAATTGCCTTTTCACATTGAGCTGAATCGTCTACAATATCGTAGCAGTAGCGACCTGAGCTAAGAATAACGTCGATGCGGTTTGCGATGACATCTGCGATCTCGATGACTTTGGCTCTTTCGTTGGCATCGCTGATAAGACCTGAATCCAGTAGTAATCGAGCGCGATTGAGAGCGGCTTCTTCTTCAAGGTAACGCAGTCCCAAGGTGGTTCTATGGGCATTGATCGTCTGTAATACATCTTCTGTTGGCTTCTTACCATTCCAACCGGGGTAGGCCATGGTATAGGGACTGTAGTCGTAATCCACAGTTATGAAGCGATCAGGATCCAAGGAGCCGTCAGCCTTAGCAAATTGACTAGGAAAATTATTGACAGCATAATCAATCACATTCTCCCAAGCGTCCAAACACTTGGTTTTATCTTTCGCTGAACATTCTAAAATGTCATAAGCGCGATCATTTTGTTCTTCCAATTCCCCAGACACATCTGGATCTTCATCTGAACTACCACCAAGCACCTTAGGTAATGCAGTAGCATTTCCTCCCATTTGATAAACAGAAAGGGAGATACTAGCTTTTTCTGAAACATTCTCTAAAGCTACTTTTAATTCACCGGCAATGTCGAAATCGGAAGCTGCTATCGCTAATTGGCCCTGAAACTTATCTTTGTCGGTTTCATTTGCAAACTCAAACTTCATCACCGCAACAAAATTTGCCATAAGGCGTTTTCCAGAAACGAATCCGGTACCGCAAGCTTCCGTCATTTCCAATGCAGATGCCCGAGGAATCTCTTTACCTGCATCGTCAACTTCGTGCCCCACAAGATATTTGCCGTAATCATTGAGGGTTGGGAGGGATTGGTAGTCAAGGCTGTAGGAGCCAGCCTGCTGATCGATAGCTAAAACATAAGTTGCAGAATAGGTCGATGCCCGATTGTTGTTTACGAAATCAATGCTACCGCTAGCACTGACCGACTCGAGTGACAAATCTGCAGAGCCACCTCCAGACATCAAGTCAATTAGCTCTTCAAAGCCTGAATCCTGTTTGTATATCACAGAGCCGATTCTAGGCGGAGTGAAGATAATATTATCTGAACTGGTGCTAATACAGGAGGTATTGGTGTAAGTATCGGTGTAGCTGTTGTAGCCCTCGCCAATTTGCGGTTCAGCAGCCTTGCTGCCTACTAGTTTGCTGGACTTGTCACTGCTGCAGCCAAACAGGAAGGCACCTGCGCTTAGCCCAAGTAGGACATGTTTTACTTTAATTCTCATGAATGACTCCAATTTAATTGTTTTGCCCAAGGCACATTGCACTTAGTCGTTGATTAATATCATGATTCAGCCCTTTAGCTCTTTCACTGCCAAATAAACGAGTTGAGCATTCTGCTAAGATTAAACCCAGATCATTATTGTTCTGGTTTGATCTTTTCGATTCGATGATAGCTTCATAAATCCGAGTTTCGCAGGAGTGAACTACAGTCTCCACATCTGTCAGAACGCGATCGTTTTGGTTAACCAAAAGGCTCACCCGCTCTAAGAGAGGAGTGGCATCATCGAACTCTTTATATACGTCGCAAAACTCCTGATTGTTTCTACTAGCCTGGTCCTTAGCTTCTTGATGAGCTTTTTCCAAGGCACTAATATAGGCCTGCTGCGTGTTGGCAAGTATATTTTTATAGCTAAGGTTACCACTGTATAAGCGAACAAAATCATCTTTCATTGCTGTCAGCTTTTGTGAAAATGGTCGTACTTTTGCGGGAATGGAAAGCTCAAGCTGATTAAATTCAGGATAACCAAAGTTAATGTATGGTCGGGTATGAATCCTAAGGGGTACGAGACCACTTAAGTCATCTGATAATTTCGCTTGTTCAATTTGCTCGGAAAATTCCTCGAAAGCATAGGTCGTCAGTTGCCTGTAGTCGGCTAGGCAAGGTTCGAACTCTTCCCCTAAAGTTTGTTCCTTTGCACCAAATCCTTCGCGCTTGATTTGTTGAGCTTGAGAGCCATTGACAAAGCAGCCACTGCTAAGCTCATTGGTAATTTGCTGATACCGACGGTTATCGCCACCCTCCTGGATGAAGATCACCTTAACGTCTGCAACAAGCTTGGCCAAACTGGTACTTTCAGAGTCATGAAAATCGAGTATCTTACTACCCGTTATCTTGTCCTTGACTTGCACACGATATGCGAAAGTTTGCTTCATCTCCTTGGAGTGAAACGAAAACTCGAGCCCAATATGAATTCTCGCCCCATAATCGATCTGATAGACGAGTTCGTCACCGCAGGTGATGAGGCGATCCACAGCATCAAGGCCCTGGCTTACCTGTCCTAGCTGGGTAATTGTTGGCTTGTTTAACGTTGCGGTACCCACCTCATAGGAGAACATCGTATAGTAAGAAGTTTTCAGATCAGAATCGGCCAAGCTATTAGCAATACTAATTGATGCCTTGAGATTACCGAGACCACCAACACTTTGTTTCACGCTACCGCCCACTTGCAGTTTGTCAGTAACTGACTGGAATGATTCTGAGTATCCGCCATCTAAATTGGCCCTTGAGCTTGGCAAAAGCTTAATGCGATCAAGGCTTCCTTTCAAACACGGTCCCGTAGCGAGAAACTCTCCAGTGAAAGAGTTATAGCCCCCTCCCAATTGCACCCGCTGCTCAGGTTTTCCGGGAACGATGGTCGTTATTTGGCTCGTTTCTTTCTTGGTACATCCGAAGACGATAATTATATAAGTAAATAATTTTAGGTAGTTAGTAACCATAAGTTTTTCCTTAACTTCAGTACACTAGTTAGGAGTGTCGGGAATAGAAAATATTGCAGTACTATATAAAAAATCTGCAATATTTATGTGGGTGGCCTGTCATAGCCTTGTAGATTGCTAATAAGATCAGAACTTACAAGTAATAAAGGACAATAAAATGTATATTAGATACCTTATAGCGACAACGGCTTTAGTCATCCTGGGCGGGGTTCAAGCCCAAGGGAAATGCAACCACTACTCTGGACGTACAGGTACACCAGCTTTTGGCAGCGACAATATTCAGAGGATCTGCCAGCAGAGAATGGCGGGCAGCGGCTACACGAATACTGACAATGTGGAGTGTGAAAATAACCGAATCGATCGTACTATCGATGCCATCTTAGAAAAAGCCCATAGCATTATTGCTGACAAAAGCCAGGGTACTATTACTACTGCCAATTGCGCTGATTTAGTGAGACAAAATTTTTTCACAGATGTAAACCTCGATTTGCGGGGCATCGAAGTGGATGTTCGTGTCTTAAAGCGAATTGATAATCTTACAAGCTTAAATCTTTCTAATACGCTGTTAACCAATAAAGATTTAGAGTATTTAGGTTCCAACTCTCCTAGAACAAATCTACACTTAAGATCTTTGACATCAATCAATGTTTCTGACAATGATATTACTAGCCTTGAGGGTTTACTAGCGGGCTATCCTAATCTTGGGACGATCGATGCCAGCGATAACAACATAAAATCATTGCCTAATGTAGATCCTGCAGCAAATCTTAGCTATTATCGAAAAATATCCGTCCTTAAGCTTGCAAATAACCCACAGCTAAGCGATAGCGGCATCCAGGCCCTAATGGGATATGGAGTTAACTTAGTGTACTTAGATGTTTCTAAAACCAGTGTGCGCAGCTTAATAGACATCAGCAAACCTAGCAGGGTCAAATCCCTATCTTTTCTGACAATGAACGGCAACGATTTTTCAGGAGCCGCACCTTTGCCTCTTAATATGTTACCCAAACTATCCTATTTAAGTATTAGGGAATCTAAAGGCTTCGATATGTCTGCCTTCAATAATATCAGTAGCCACCAAACACTTTATCTCATCAATTTAAGTGACAGTGCTGTTGCCAATGCCGGTTCTGGGGTGGATTTTAGCGGATTCAGTGCGTTAGGTTATCTTATTTTAGAAAACGTTTCCGGCCTTTCCAAGGTTTCTGGTGGCGATGTCAAAGGAATCTCAATTTACGACACCACTACCGACCTCGACTTTGGTGTCGTGGGATCTATTGATAACCGCGGTTCGACGGACCAACCAAAAGGGAACACGATTACTGTCAGTTCTAGTCCTTATGTAATGGATCAAAGCAACGCCTCAAGAGCCAAGTATGGTGACAATCTTTCTGCCCTGCTTGATGAAGAGTATTGTCGAGTTCGTGACAGCAACGGTCTATGTATAGAAAATGCTTATGAATGCCATGATGACCTCAGCTTAATCTATCGGGGTGACGGTCAATTAAACACTGCAAGCTGTGGCAGCAATGATTTGTTCGATCAAAGTTCGAACATCGTCGTAACTCAAGGGACTCAAGTTCAATTTTACTCACCCTTAAAATCGATACCTTGAGTTCATTTTCTATATCACCCATAGGAGCTTCGGCTCCTTTTTTTGTGCAATACTTTTCCAGCTTCTGTTTCATGGAAAGGTATGCAGGAGGTCTCATGGTAAAAATCGCAATTATTATATTAATCTTTAGTAACGTAAGTTGCGGTGGCCGTGGCTCATCAGGTAGCGTTCAGATTCCTCCACCTCCACCTAGTTGCCAAGCGAGCCAAGGCTGGGACGAACAGGCACAGACCTGTGTCGATCAAGGGCTCACCTGCGAAGAAGGTCTCAGGTTCAATAAACAGCTGCAACGATGCGAGCTTCCAGCCAGTGAAGCTGAGATTTGTATCGATTCGGGGCTGATCTGGGACGAAAGCAAGCAGCAGTGCCTGCAGCCAGATGAAGTTTGCCCTTCGGGTACCTGCAGCGAAGTCAAGGCGGAGTGCAACGACAGTGATCGGTTTTGGTTTGAGGAAGAGCAGGGCTGCTATGACTCTGAAGAAGCTGTTTGTACAAAAAAAGATGGTATATGGACGCCGGAGGGCTGTAACCTTAAGCTCGACTGCTCAACTCCCTTAAAGTGGAGTTCCTATCACTATCAGTGTATCGACGAAGACTGGTTTGTTTACGGCATTGAAGATCGATTCGATGTCGCTCAGTACCATTTGCAGACAGCAAAGTACAATTATTTATTCTATTGGCTTGATGCCATCAATGACCTCGATCTTAAAACAGCCTACCCGGCAGTTGAAATCATCAAGGTCGAGAAGAGTAGCGGGCGCCAAGTCTGGGCTCGAACCTACGAAGAAGGCCACATCTACCACGAAATTGTTAGTCTAGCCGAAGACAGTGATGGTAATTTAGTATTTCTCGGTAATAAAAAAGACAGCTACGCTTCCAGCTCTCGTGACGATGATATCGTTTATGGAAAAATCAACGGGCAGACGGGAGATCTGATGTGGAGTAACTTCTCCTTCGGGACTGCTTATTCAGAGGAGGCTCGGGTAGTACTGATAGGCAACGATGGTGAGTACTTCATCATGGGTAATACTCAAGGGAGTCTTAGTGGTCAGCTTCTTGGTAAACAAGATATTTTTATCCGCGCTATCAATCCTGACGATGGCTCAGTGATTTGGCAAAAGCAAGGTTTTGGAGCTGAGTGGGAGTCCCTGGAGTCAGCAATCGTAAAAGACAAGAATATTATCTTAACTCATTTCACCTACGATGAGTTCACCCGGGTTGGTGATACTATGATTTCTATTTTCGATACCACTAATCGTAGTAACGTAACAACGAAGGTAATAGGTGAATCAGCGCGGTTACGGTTAAAAGGTCTAGCCTTGGACGGCGATGACCTATATATCACTGGCTATACTACGGTCGACTTTGTCAACGGTAGCTACAACAATAATACCGATACCATCTATGCAAAACTCAGCTATCCAGATCTTGACTATATTTGGAAGCAACAACTGGGATCGGCGAACTGGGATTATATGTACCAGGTTGCGGTCGCCAGAGGTGACTATATTTACTTTTCTGGTACTACTCAAGGAAATTTGTGGACAGATGGTAGTCAAAAAAACACCAACGATAGCGAAGATGGTATCGTCACTAAACTTGATAAAGCAACTGGCGTTGTGGCTTGGATCAGGCGCATGATAGAAGATAGCCCTACTATTGGTAACATTAGTAGTGGACCAAAAGGCGAGTTATACTATAGCTCTGCCCGCAAAGGTGGTTTACTTTCTACCGGCTTACGAGATTATGACGCTATCATTAAACGTATAACTCCAGAAGGATGAAACATGAAGCTCTTATATCTTTTGCTGTTCCTCATGAATCTAATCTCAAGCTGCGGTGGTAGGAGTAGCTCACCGGACACCTTTCAAGATATTACACCCTGTCCGCAAGGGCAGGAATATAGCGATTCCCTTGGCCTTTGCTATACTCCGGAACAACCGAGCGCTCCTGTAAAGTCTCCCCAAGAGCTTTGCTTAGAGGATGGTCAGCAATGGCTACCGGAAACTTCTCAATGTGTGGCTCCCCCGTCCAGTTGTGAGGACTGTGTTAGCGAAGAGACCCCCGAACCGGTAACCCTAGTAGGGCAACCAGAAGCTGGGAAAATTGTAACCGTTGATAATAAAAACGTTCATATCAGCTTTGCGGTTGACAGTGGCGGTGAAAGCTTTCTGCTCGCAACAACGATTCACGAAGGTCAGCTGCTCCCTAGGTCACACCTTAAAAGAACTAACGAAACGATCTTAGCTGTGAGTAGTAATCACGACACTGTCTATGTGCTAACAAGCGATAATAATGGTAACGTCACTCTACTAGCAGAAGAACAAGGTACCTTTACTGAAATACTGAAGGTTAATGGCGATGATCAAGTGTTTTTAGCTTCTGCAACTACAACTGACGGACTTCTAATTTTAAGTGAGGCTAAAGCAAACGGGGGCGATGGAGATCTTGTTCTCAAAAAATTTGCTTATGCCGATAGCACCCTGAAAGACTTGACAAGGATAACAGCTCCTCAAAACTTTAATCCTCATTTTCTACAAGTCGAGCAAGATAATATCATTATCATTGGCGAGTTGCGGCAAGCTAATCAGGTCATCACCCCGGCGATTGCTATGACGAATATAGACACCGTCAGCACTATGGTGGAACCGATCCCATTGGTCGACTATCACCGGGTCGAAATCAAGAGCGTGGTAGCGATCGATGGTGACTTCATCATCGCTACAGAAGCTCTTTTTGAGAATAGTTTAGATCGAGACCTCTACTTCACTCGTATAAGCGCAGATGGCGAGGTGATATGGAGCAATCATATCGGTAGCTTTCGCCGCGACGAAATAGTGAGTGCCAAGCTCTTAGGAGATTCGGTTTACGTTACTGGCACAAGCCTAGGTTCATTTATCAAAGAGTATAACTATGGCTCACCGGCTAGTTATTTAATGCGGATATCACCCAGTTCAGGTCGGATTTTGACTGTGAATCAAACCGTGAACGACAATTGGGAGATTCCATCTGATATATTCTTAGATGAAGATGAAAAGGTAAAAATCATCGTCGATTCGATTGATCGAAGTTTACCCGAGAGCGACTGGCTCCATGAAATAAAGTTATATTCCTACTAAGAGTTACTTAGTCTCATGGGCAGTAAAATAATTTATCTATAGTGTAAGTAATCAAGGGTATTATCTATGAAATATGTAATTACATCACTATTTTGGTAGCAGCAAGCTCAGCAAGCAGTATCACCCCGAGCTTTTTTCCTTGCCATCACTTTTTAAAAGAACAATGAGCTTTGTCTACCTAATCCCCGAAGACTAGGCTCATGATCCGACCTTTATCGCCCTAAACGATGGCTAGACAGAAAATAGCTACTGGAGTAGCTCTTATCCATGGATCGCTCCACTTGTTTAATCGTAACGAGTTGGAAACAAAGAGTACCTTTTATACCGATCCGGTTTGCGTTTTCCGGTTTAGAAAAAAGTGCTTTGCAAAACCTTGATTTTGTTGAATCATTTCATGATGAAACGTTTTCTGACAACAAGTCAACGCCAAGAACTCCTGGACGAACTGTCGCGTGAGAGTAGCCGCCAATATGCGGATCGTATTCGAATCATTCTTTGACGCAGGTGAAGCTCTGGTTGATATCGCCCGCTTTCTTATTCTTGGCAGGGGACGTTCACCATTGGAGGGGGCATTACGAAGAAGAATGTATTGAGAAGTAACTCAACGACCACTACGTGGACCGCTTCGCTTTGCTCAATGAACAACAACTCTCTGAGTTATCTGAGGAGTTATCGTCAAGTGTTTACTCAACGACAAAGAGCGTTGTAGAATACATGGAAAATCGCTTTGCCGTCAGCTATTCTGTTGGCGACATGACAAGCCCTTTTTCATCGACTTGGTTTTTCCTATAAGAAGCCAAAAGGGGTACCAACGAAAGCCGATGCAGATAAACAGCGTCATTTTTTGGATACCGTTAACCAGAGTTCAATATGCAAGCTCTTGAGAGCGATTCGCTGAAAGAATCCAGGCGAAGAACATCTTTACATTTTTTAGACAACGCTCCTTACAATCGCACGCGATCTGTGCGCAACTAGCAAAGAAGCTAGCGATAAAAATTCTCTACTTGTGTCTCCATATTCGCCAAATTTGAATCCTATTGAGCGACTTTGGAAGTTTATGAAGAGAAAAACTCTAGCTAACGAGCACTATGAGACCATCGCCGCATTCAGATTGGATCTGTCGGAATTCTTTTGAAGCATTCGTAAATATCGCGCTGAGCCTGAGACATTGCTCACTGACAATTTTCAAATTATACAGGCTTGAAAACCGGAAAACTTAAACCGGATCTGTATAACACAAAAGTACATGATTATTATACAGAATGGTGCACCCTACCATCACAGATAGGGATGTGAGAGATTTTTTAAAATTCAAATAAGCCTTTGTTGCTATTTCAGGATTGTCACACATTCTAGAGAAATATCTATGTCAAAAACACCGTATCCAGGACCGCCATTGCGAGTTGCTCTCACTTCAATGACATCACCTTCATCAGCGCCGACAAAGGTAGAAGTGTTATGGGTTTTATCTGAAGCCGTATTGTAATCGGATTTAATCAAATTTCCATTTTTCGCTATAAATACAGCACTTAAAGGTGATACAGAGCCAACCCCATTGACCGTGATGTAGTACCGCGCCCGGCGAGGTACATTAAAAGTAAATACTGACTGAGCTCCCTCAAATCCATTGAGCGTCGGCGCTCTTCCGACAAACGTGTAATCTTTCTTGATAGCCATACAATCTTTAATATCTTGAATTTCCTCTGATAATGAGTCAGCTCGTGTTAAAAGTTCCACGTCTATTGGGGACTGAGCTAATAGATTTGTCGTAATAGCTAAAAATAATAAAGTAATAATTTTCATAGTCTTTCCTTCTCGTTTTAGTTCAAACTGAATTTTAGACACTAGGGGTTAAATTTTATTGCAGTAAAATTTTCCAATGCAGAGTGTAAATATAGGGGTTGTTGACAATTTACATAGATACCCAGATTGGCGAGCTCTTCATACAATCCATGTTTGCATAAAGGAACTACTCCTAAGCCATTTGTATCAACGCACACTGAGGTTTGTAAAGTTGTTAAGACTTACCGTCGACGGTTTTTCAGATCTTATGAAATTGTTAGCTAGTGTTTGATATGTTCTTATCCAGTATGATCACATCACAATGATTCAACACTTGGAGTATCCATGGTTCGTTCGACACTTTCCAATATCAGTTCAGAAGCCTTAACAGAGATGAATCAATTTCATCCAGAGATGGTAAAATCAGTCTCAGATGCTATCTCTAAATACCCTTTAGTGGTGGTAGGTATGGCGCAAAACCCGGTAGTTAAGCAGGCTCGCAACGCGTTGAAGGATGCCAGCATCACCTATAAATATCTAGAGTATGGAAGCTATTTTAGCCAATGGCGCAAGCGACTGGCAATCAAACTCTGGAGTGGATGGCCAACCTTCCCTCAGGTATTTGTAGATGGGAGGTTAATCGGTGGCGCAAAAGAAACACTAGCAGCCATTAAAGCTGGCAAGATAAAATCAAAGCCTTAATTCCTACAAATCCTAATTTCAAAGATGATGACGGAAGGAATCGGACGGATAATTTTAAACAACTATGGTCTTTTTCTATAAAAGGTTTTGTTTATAAGAACGAAGGTGCCGATGCTATTTTAGACTTGGCATTAGAGTCAAATAGATAGACCGTAAATAATTTCCAGAACCTCCCGTTTTAAAAGCGAATAAAACGTCTCCGTGGGTTGCGCGCTATTGGGGATTAAGTATGAGGCTCGACAATAAATTTTTTAACATTACTCACCGAAACCCTCCCTCTAGAACGTAGATAACCGAAGGTGGTCAAGGCTTAGAGGAAAATAGATTTTAGATTGTTGACAAATTTGCTCCGCATAGAAAAATTACTTCGCTCTAGAGCGAGGCCCTCTGTCTCATGAGCGAGATTAGCCTAGATGAAAAAGGAAATAAACTCTATGAGTTAAAAAATTCCTATAATGGCGATACTCACGTCATGTTTCCCTAATTGAATTTGCTGAGAAATTCGTGTCAATAATACCGCCACCTCCTTCAAGAAGTTAAAAGTCAAAGATAGGTAAATCGATGCTGTAAATTCCATTCCAATTGTTTATAATCATTACACTATGGCATAATTTGGCGGGAATCGATCAACCAATATCCTGACTTTGGCTATACAAATTGAGGAGATCTAGGGCAATAACCCATTCTGAAAGAGAAGGATTTGTGAGTTCAATCAGATCATTTAATCGCTCATTATTGAAATTTATTGGAATCTTCAGGAAAGCTTGAAAGAGCTATTCTCATCTAAACAAGTTAGCCCCTTAGGACAAGCGCATCAAGCTGCTGCCTTAAGGGGCTCGGAACATACACGCAGTTCACTTACAAGGCAAGAGTAGGTGCCGTTCCAGAAAGAGGTCTTAACTAACCATTCAAGGTGTTGCTTATATCTCCCCATAAATCTCTAATTTCATGTTGTAGAATGCTGTACGTATGTCATTAAAAACGTCTTCAACGGTTCTTGCTTGGGATCGGTAGCGCCGTGCCAGAGTACGTTTAGTACTGTCAATTTGAAAAAATGTTAGCTCAATATCAGCAAAAAGGCTGTCGACGGCCTCTTGGTCCCAAGTATCTTGCTGAGCAAGGCTTGCCATATCCAAGGCTAATATATTCATCGCACGCGTTAATCTTACTGCTTTGCTATGGTAAAAACGAGTCACTTTAGAGTCTAGCTCTGACTCCACATAGCCCTTGGCAGAACGTGCCGTGAATGACAAATATAGGGCTGCATCTTCTACTGCCTGGTCTGCTTGGATAGTGATCGGTGCTACAGAGTCAACAGTGCCTCCCATAACAGGAGTTATACAAATTGGTAGTGTTACTGCTGTCATTAGTGCTATTTTGGCTATTGCTTTCATAGATACTCTCCTTGTACGGTCGATTGTCTTTGCAAATACAAAGTAAATTTCGAGGCAAAAAAATAAAAGGTTTAAAGATCAAAGTGTTCTGGGATCAAAAAAAATCGTATGATTCCCGTAATCTCTTGGGGAACAACCCAAGTTAATTCATGAAGGAGGAGAAAAATATGGTCCGTCTTAAAGGGCAATTTGCCACACCAAGCCAACTCAGATCGGCAATTGGAGTTGCTTTGGGAAAGGATAGGGCTGACCTAGTCATCAAAAATAGCCGGTTTCTGGATGTTTTTACAGGATGCTTTCGCACCGGAGATATTGCCATCGCTGGGAACTGTATAGTAGGCATAGGCGAGCATTATGAAGGGGAGCAGCTTATTGATGCAACAGATTTGTATCTGGTACCTGGATTTATCGACTCCCATGTTCATATAGAATCGAGCTTGATGATCCCCGAACAGTTTGCAGGAATGGTACTGCCTCATGGAACCACAACTGCAATCTGGGACCCCCATGAAATCGCAAATGTGAAGGGGCTAAAGGGAATTGATTGGGCCTTAGAGGCTGCCAATCGCGTGCAGATGGATTTATTTGTTATGGTGCCAAGCTGTGTACCTTCTACAACACCAGCCATGGATCTAGAGTCCAGTGGCGCTACCCTAAATGCGGCTGACTTAAGAGAATATCGGAATCACCCTAAGGTATTAGGATTAGCCGAGATGATGAACTATCCAGGAGTACTATTTGGCGACGATGATGTGCTAAATAAACTCACAGACTATAACCAAATGATCAGAGATGGCCATTGTCCGCTGCTCTCAGGAAAAGAACTGAATGCCTATGCATTGGCAGGTATCCAAACATGTCATGAGTCAACTTCACAGCAAGAAGCTTTAGAAAAGCTCAGCAAAGGAGTTCATTTACTCATCCGTGAAGGGTCCTGTGCAAAGGATGCATCAGAACTACTTCCGCTACTTACAGCTTTTAATTCATGTGGTGTTGGATTTTGTTCTGATGATCGCAATCCCCTTGATATTTTGGAAGAAGGACATCTTAACTATATTGTTAACAAAGCTTTAATGAGTGGGATAGAGCCTGCCACTATTTTTCGTGCCGCAAGTTATGGGCCTGCCCTGATCTATGGATTACGGGATCGAGGGGCTATTGCACCTGGTTATCTCGCGGATTTTTGCCTGGTTCGCAAAAATCAAAGTGATTGGCGTCAAGGGATGACAATTGAATCTGTGTATAAGTCTGGCTCCAAGGTTGAATTTTTTACGGGTGAGCCTGAGCGCACGTCCTTTCCAGGAAAAAATATGAATATAGATCCTGTGAAGGCTAATGATTTTATCATTCCAATGACTACAGAGGCAGCAACAGCAAGAGTTATAAAGGTTATACCAGGAAAAATTATAACCCATGATCTAACGGTTGAGGTGCAAAATAGCAAAGGGGATGCCCAGATAGATATAGCTCGTGATATTCTAAAAATCGCAGTGTTAGAAAGGCACCACAGGTCTGGTAATCGTACAGTTGGCTTCGTTAATGGTTTTAGCTTGACTAAGGGAGCGATTGCAACGAGCATCAATCACGATAGCCATAATATTATTACTGTGGGTGCAAGTAACCAAGACTTAGCACTGGCTGTGAATGAGTTAATCCGCATTGATGGAGGCATTGTCGTCTGGGATGGTGAGGAATTCTTATCGCTACCTCTTCCGGTAGGTGGATTGATGAGCTATGATTCCCCAGTGCAAGTAGCTAATATACTTCGCACATTAAAGGCCAAAACGGCACAAATAGGATGTCAGTTAGTAGAACCATTTCTCCAACTGTCATTTTTGGCTTTGCCAGTGATCCCCGAGCTGAAAATCACCGACCGTGGACTTGTCGATGTCACCACATTTTCCAAGTGCGCTATCCTAACAGCTAACAGCTAACAGCTAACAGCTAACAGAAGTGATTACTTTTCAATGACTTTAATGAGCAAATCAAGTTCTTGCTCGTTAAAGACATTAATGCCATGGCTCACTAGCCATTGATTTATTTTGGGGTGTATAAATTGTTTACACTTTCCCTCGAATCTCACCCGCTCTCCCAATAAACGCGAACTAATCAAAATTTTTTCCATTATAGATCAGAAAGAAATAACGGCCTTTAACCAACTGATATAATAGATGTAATTAATTCTTTTTGAATAGGCATACCAAATTCCGAAAGAAAAGGGAAGATGTTTACTTAGGAGCCCTATATTCATGGACCAGTACGATCCTTCCCACAAACTTGAAATGGCAGTTTTTACCATACCAGGAATGGTAGCTTTTGAAGGTCAGCATCATCTCCTTCACATATTCGAGCCTCGCTATCAAAAGATGGTAAAGTATTGTGTTGAAAATCGTAGCTTGCTAGGCCTTGCGCTTCCTAAGTATCCTTCAGCAACAGGGAATGGTGCTGAACTTGACATAAAACCTAATCAAAAAAAAATACCTTACTTTCAAGCTAATAAAATTCTTAGTGCTGGCTTGGTTAATATCGTCAAAGAGCTTGAAGATGGTCGATTTCTGATTGCAGTGTCGATAAAATGTCGTTTTCGTATCATTGATATGGTGCAGTCTTTACCTTTTTTTATTGCCAATGCTGTGGCTCTGCCCAGCAGGGTAGAGAATATAGGATTAGCAGAACATACTTTTCAGCGCCTAAAAAACGTCAGTGAAGATATTTTGGGTGAGAAATTTGTACACTTTGAAAAGCGAGTTCCCCACTTTATTTGGGAAAGGAAGGATTTACATGCTTTATTGGTCCGTGTTATGGAATGGTTTCGTCTAGAGGGCCATGAGTTGCAAAAATTACTCGAAGAAGATGTGGTGGAAACCCGAGCTGCGCGTTTTATTGATGTTATGGAATTATACTATAAGCAGCTTCAGTCACGCCTTGAACAAGAATCAAGCCATCCTGATATTAGCCACCCCTCAAAAATAGCTACCCCCCTAACCAGCAGTAGCAAAAATGTAATAAAGGTGAATTTTGGAAAAGCAAAATAGCTTTTCTTTCAGCTGCAGGCGATACAGATTCTTGCCAGCGTCATAAATCTTGATTCATAATATATTGGTAAAAAGTGCCGATAATCAATTACCCGGCCCTAAAGGACTGATTTGCGGGGTAATCTGCCAAGGAAACTAGTCCTCCAGCTCTTAAACCAACTGTAAAGAGAGGAATATATGCCATTTGTATCGCGTCTCCATGGTGAAATCTTTTATGATGTGAAGGGCTATGGCGAGCCTTTAGTGATGCTACGAGGATTGGGACGCTCCTCTCGTTATTGGTTGGGCTATGATGAGTACCTTGCGCAGTACTTTCGCGTGATTACCATTGACCAGCGTGGTATTGGTCAATCAACAGCCCCTCTGAACTGGCTTACCACTATCGAAGATATGGCAGAAGATGTCATAGATGTTCTTAACGCTGTAGGTGTGGATGCGGCACATGTGTTTGGCTTATCCTTGGGAGGAATGATAGCCATGGCCATGGGGGCAAAATATCCCAGCTATTGCCGTAGGCTAATTATTGCTAACTCCTCAAGTGCTGATTCCTCGCCATCAAGAATAAAAATAACAGCGCTGAAACAGCTGATCAAAGCAGCTATTAAAGGTAACACAACCCATCGCACACTCATGGAGTTGGTAACAACCAAGCGGGTTGAACAGCGCATCGGGTATGAAATCCTAAATCGATGGCGTGAAATTGTAGAAGAGGAAGGAATACCCATTGAAACGGCCTTAAAGCAGCTTGTATCAGCCTCACGCTTTCGCATAAAAGGGCGTATTGATACAACATTAGTCCCCACTTTAATTCTCTATGGAAACCAAGACCAGTTCGTACCTACTATTAACAGTAAACAACTTCATACGATCATTTCTGGGTCCAAATTAAAAGTGATTCGAGGGGTAGGTCATGAGATTACCATTGGGCAGGAGGAGCTCTTGAAAAATATCATTGTAGGATTCACTGAGTGCCGTGAATCCGTTAGTAAAGCTATTTAAAAACATTCATTACCTTTTGTAATTACTGGCTGCAGCGCTCCCTTTTTCTATTGTAATCAAGTTGCTTAAATAATCACTCCCAGTATCCGAAAGAAACATGGGAGGCTATATGATTACAGAATCCGTACCTCTTCAGGTATATGTTCGGCAAAGCTTTGATCTCAAAGAAATCAAGACGATAACTGATCAATGGAGGGTGGAAACTTCTAAATTGATTATGATTGTAATTTCCCACCTAAATGAAGTGGGGATATATAGTGTTGCACCTCATACTGAGCGTTTTATGCTTGCGACTATAAAGAGGTTTCTTTTAAATTCTCCAGAAATCATAAGGCTGGTCCATGAAGCTGAGCGTCGCGAAAGAATGTTAGCACGCACTAAAAAGAGTCTTTCTGACTAATGGATCAGGATCTGTTGTATTCAATTAAGAAGTCATCTAAAAAACATTTCCTTAGTGTAAAATATTCAGCGACGCAAAGCGAATCTTCCTGGTTAATTTTTGGTATCTTAAATTGAAGTTTTTAAACATACACAATCAATAAAATAACTGAGTTATAACCGAAGGGTAAGAAGATTTAGTTAAAGGGTAATTTGTAAATTACCGAGGCTATGTGAGGTTTCGCATAAATTTTAGGATTTGTTAGTTCAATGTACTATAGACTTTTCATTTCTGTGCTGATTCTCTGCTTGTCTAAATCCCAAGCCCAGCAAGCTGATATTGAAATAGTCCCAATTTTAGACCATAGCTACAAATTAACCATTTACCGATTGCTTGAAATTTCTGCATATGAAGTTGGAATAGATAGGATCTCCCGCAAGAAAAAAGCAGAGACTCAATACCGCCGATTACTAGAAGATTTGGACTCAGTATCGAGAGAAGCCGAGCCTGATAGTGAAACGTTATATAAAGCACTATTGCAAGCAGTATCCCTGGCTCATTTCTATGGAATCAATAACCATTTAGAAAGGGCAGATGAACGATTAACACAAGTGCGTGCATGGGTGCAAACCTTCAGTAGCCAGTTTGTTAATCTTAGCAAAAATTCGAAAAATGCAGCTTGGGCAAAATACTATGGTCTGATTGCAAAATTTGGGCAATCCGATGGCAAAGGTGCCGCGGTCACTCAATTGATGGACCTTAAAAAGGAGGTTCAGAAAAATCCTGTTTTGGTCGCCAATATAGATTTACTTGTCGGTTATTCGTTGGTTCTTTCCACCAGTACGATGAAGCAAGGCAAAGACTACTTAAAACGGGCTCCCAGCTCATCGGTTTATGGTAGGATCGCTCATCGGCTTACTCGGACGTTGATGGAATCCGGAGTTGATGGAGAAGGTAAAGTTTATGATGAATTAGATCCAAAATTCAATAAGGATTTGGCCTATGTACTGAATATATCAAAGGGAGCTCCCACCGGTGTTCAGGAGTTTGTCTTAGATACTGCATTCTTCATTTGGAAGGCGCGCGACCCTACACTCGAGACGCAGTTATTTGATGTTGAAGCTTTTAAGGGTTTGTTACCCGCTGATGCCTATATTGAGAGATTAGCATTAAAACATATTAGAGAAGGTGATTTCACACGAGCTATTAATCGTTATCAAGAGATTAGCAAGTATTACCGCGGGAAAAAATTCGGTTACAGAATTGACAGAAGAATTTGGAAGCTATATCTCCAGATATATTTGAGAAATAAGGATATCAAAGAACTTCAGATTGCATTTAAGAACTTCTGGAATCGGTACAATCAATCAAAAAAAGCAGAGTCAAAGCGATTTAAAAACCGGATTAAATCAGATTTCAAGAAAATAACAACAAAATTAATTATCGCTGGAGCGAAGAAGTCTCAAGAAGCTCCACTGGCTATCGAAACAGCCAAGTTTTTACTAGCTCACATTAGTTCGAGGCGAGAAGCCTACAACTATAAACTTAGATCTGCTCAACTGATGATGAAAATCAAAAGGTATGATGAAGCCGTCGATATATTTTTAGATTTGACAAAAGATAATCCGGAAAAAAACTTTCCCCTAGCAATCAAAGCCCAGAGTCGCTTAGCTTTTTGGCCATTGCAACCACCATGGTCAGCACAAATATCGCAAAGAAATAGATCAGAACGCTTAAAACTCCTTAGTATTTATGAAAAATCTAGCAAGTTTAAGGGTAGTAAAGTACCTTGGGAAACTCTGGCACATATGGGTTTATTATACCGTAGCTTAGGTAAGCGTGGCTCCGCTGAAAGCCTGTGGTGGAAGTTTTTGCAAGGGGCTAAAAATACAAATAAACATGCTATGGAAGCTGCCGGGGTTTTATTTACTGATTATTACCAGTTAAAACGTTGGAACAACCTTATTGAGTTAAGCTATTTAGCATTGAAAAATAAATTTTCAATGACATACCAACTAAAACCCATTCAATTTCAAAAACCTTTTTCAGATGCACTTTTTACCCAAGGAGAATTGGATATCAAGGCTAAGAACCTTGATCGCGCAACAAAGTATCTTGCAGATTTTATAAAGTTTTTTCCAAGTGATCCACGAGTTCCTCAGGCCTATCACGGTCTAGGTAATGCTTATAAAGGTCTCGGAAAGTTAGTGCCAGCTTTGAACGCTTTTAAAATATTGGCTGACAAATTTCCTAAGTATCCTGCAAGAAAATATATTCTAACAACTGGGGGTAATTGGGCAGTATCGAGCAAAAAAACAGTAGAGTATGCTTTCTTTTTTTACGGGAGATATCTTCGAGACTACTCGCAAGATGCCAATATTCCCCAAATTCGCGAAAGACTAGCTCAAATATACCTTTCACAAAAGCTGTATGGTTGGGCTTCACGCCTGTATAAGGAACAGTCTTTATCCCGTCAGGTGCCACCTCAGGTTCAACTACAGGCCGCAATTAAGTATCTTGATATTGAAGAAAAGTATGGGCAACCCAATGATGCAGCTTTTGGTGCCAACAGAATTTTACAGCTGGCAAAACCTGACAGCCTCGCTGCAGGTAAAGCCTATGGCTTTCTGGCGAAGTATGCGGTGTCACGAAATGATATCAAAGAAATGCAAGCCTTAGAGCCGAAGTTAAGGCAAATATCTAAAAATTCAAAAGAAGCCCGTGAGGCCTTAGGTCTGATGAAATTTAAAATAGCACAGATTTACACAAGTCCCATAAAAAATACCGAAGCAAATGCCTTTCTTAAGGACCCGGAAGGAGCAGTTAAAGGATATTTTGATATGTTTAATCGCGAAAAGGTGCATTATGAGTCCGTATGTACTGTAGGTATGACAGAGAGCTGTGCACCGGCCATGTTTAAGTTGGTATACCTTGCTGAGACTGCCATGGTAGCTATCAATGATGTTGAGATAGCTTCTACATTAGAAGAATCTCGGGTAAATGCATTTAAAGTATTTAAGCAACTTCATATGTCAAAACTGGAACAAGCGGCAAAATATTATGCCCAAAACGCACTCAGGTTAGCTAGAAATGGAACGACCTCATCTATTTGGAAAACTGAGATCATAAAAGCGTTAGGTAGTAAAACTAGCTTCGGCGTTCAACGAGATCGCTGAAATCGAGACATATTTTTCAAGCTTTTATTGATTATGAGAAGAAGGAGGTGGCTAATGGTTAAGGTATTACTTGTAGACGATGAGCCGGATTTTATAGAGTTCATTCGTCCGATGGTGGAAGAACTTGGTCTTCAGGTATTACTGGCGAACAGCGGACGAAAAGCCCTTAAAATATTTGACTTGGAGTCACCCGATATATTGGTGACAGATATTGTTATGCCTATTATGAACGGGGTGGAGTTGATTGAAGCTGTTTCTGAAAAAGAAAAAGTACCAACTATTATAACAATTTCGGGGCATCCCGATTGGGATGAGAAACTCAAAAAAGTAGCGGCATCGATCAGCGTTTCTTTATTAAAACCAACGAGAGTAGGAGATTTACTAGATTCTATTGATATTTGTCTAACTTTAATTGAACAAAAAAAGAATGAATGAGCTTTTGCCTCAATAGTACTGATCTATAATAGATTTAAGTTATATGTAAATTTCTGAGAAAGCCTGAACTTTTTATTTTATGCCTTTCTTCTTAAGATTTCTTCAAATAAACCGGTAATTAGAAAATTCAATAAGGCAAGTACTGAAAACTTTGCTAGCTAGATATAGGATAGAAGTAAAAATTTCATTGACGTAGGTACTCAAATTGAATAAATAATTCTGTCGATGATGAGATTGGAGTTAGTTGTGAAAGTACAAGCAAGATCTAGCGTTATTCATGGTAAAGGGCTATTCGCGAAAACAACTATCAAAAATGGCGAGCTAATTGGCGAGTTTAAAGGAATCCCCACTCAAAAAGATAATACCCATGTTTTATGGTATGAGGACGATAAAGGGTGGCAAGGTCTTTCTGTCACTAATGTTTTAAAATACGCAAACCACTCAAATTCCCCCAATGTAGAAGTGGTCGGTAAAGAAATGTACGCTATCCGTAAAATCAAGACGGGAGAAGAAATTACTTTTCACTATGGAGAAGATTGGAGCTAAATGCTTTCACTCTTTTGGGTTAAGGATGTTAACTGCTTAATCTATATTTTGACTTAAGATTTACCAGGATGTGAAAAAGCCTCTAATTGGCACATTGTAACGATGATTAATCTTTAATTAGTCTTGCAACTACATTTATACGTATCAGACTCATACCTTTTTCGAGGCTGGCAAAGGTGAAATAGAAAAGTCATCTGATACTTTCGGCTGCAGCCTACTGCTTATTTCAGATGTTTTCAACTGCTGCTGGCGTGCGTAGTCATGCCCAGCTAGAGTCCGGTTTGCGTAGTCGCTATATGCTTTGAGTCTTTGACTGGTGAGCGCGGCAGACTCAGTTTCTATACTTTTTTCAATACCTACCCTATGTTCATCATTTTTTAGCTCCAGTTCATTGACTGGTGACACATGATCTCTGGATGGCGAAAAACTGTTAGGGTCGAGAACAGCTTCCCGACCTTGTTGGGGGTATAGTGCAAAGATTTCCTTTGAATATATTTCAATTGCTTTATTTCTATCTATAGGTCCCTGGTCACTTTCAAAGTCTTCATTTAGCTTTATGCTGAGAAGACTTGTATCAATAGCATGTCGGAGATGCTGCTGTGCAATAACTGAGCTGATAAAATCCACGTTTGGGTTCTGCTGGTTACTGTATTGTTGGTCATCTTTTTTTCTGTATGTTGCCATAGCATGATGTTGATTTTCCAGGAACGGTAGTAACAACTGATACTGAGCACGCAATTGGTGGTGTAACTTCGTCCAATACTGATTAATTTCGCCTCTTATCTTGGCGAGCTGCTGTTTGTCTGCTTTCTGGTGGAGAGCAGAGTTTTTTAAGTCCAGAAGGGAGAATAGTCGGTTTTGAAAAAACTGCTCGAAATCTTTGTGAATATGATAAAAAAACTCTGTGAGATGTTTTTCCCGACCTTTATCTTGTATCAATTTCTCATGTTGCCATTGCAATAGCTTCTTTTGATTTGGTACTTTTATGTTAAATCGGTACGGATTTATCAGGATTTCTGCGAACTCTCTTGCTTGCTCCTGTTTGTCCAAGTTCCACTGCCTTGTATGCCAATCCATACGTAGGTGAGTCTGTAACCACTCTTTTTTATGAACAGCCAAAAAAGTTTCGCGAGATTTTATAGCGCGGTCATAAACCTGGGAAAACAACAAAGCTGTGAAGTAATCTT
>JBNKNM010000044.1:0-33422 GCA_050293845.1 Pseudobacteriovorax sp.
TGACCCTGCTTCAGAAAGATTAATTCAGAGTGCTATCAATCGTATGATGAAGGGAAGAACAGTAATTATCATTGCTCACCGTCTCTCAACCATTCAGAGCTGTGATAATATTATCTATCTTAGCTATGGAAAAATAATTGAACAGGGTTCCCATCAATCCCTTATACAAAAGGGAGGCAGCTATTATGAGCTTTACCATGCCAAAAACGAATAAAGAATCCCCTTCCTTCTAGGAAGGGTCATTGACTAGTGATTTTTTTTCGGTGGCTTTTTCTGATTAAGTCCTATGGAGTTAGCGCCTGTCTTACTCTTGGTATTTTCCACAAGAATAGGAATACTAGGACTGCCTTTTAATTTACTGCCTTTTAGCATACTGACATAATCCGCTGTAACTTTTAGAGCCTCTTGCAAGTAGATATCATCTTTTAAATCGCTAAGATCAGTGCTTGCTACTTCATCTTCTTTGTCATTACCCGAATCATCCTTACTACCTTTGTCAGCAACCTTTTCCTTGTCATCTTTCTCATTATTATCTTCTTTTAAACTTACTTTGGAGCGATCCTTCTTATTCTTACGGTACTTTTCTATTTCATCATAGACCTTCTTAAATTCTGAATCTTTTGAAATGCGGCTTGAGCTTCGCGCTCTAAGATCAGCTAAGTAAGGTTTAGTAAGATTAAACTTGCTAAAGCGAGATGATTTTATTTTTTCAAAGGGGAGCGCATAGTCATAATGCTTCTCACCTATTTCGAACTCATCGACCAAACTAGGTAATACAACATCTGAAGCAACACCTTGAAGTTGGGTGCTAGCACCCGCAGCCCGGTAGAATTGATTTACAGTCACCTTGATAGCTCCCAATTTTGGGGCTAGATCGTTTAGATTTTGCACAGTTCCCTTGCCAAAAGTATGTAGGTCTCCGACAATAAGCCCTCTTTCATAATCCTGTATGGCACCAGCGAAAATTTCGCTTGCCGACGCTGAATGACGGTTGATCATGACTACAACAGGCCCATCGTAGTAGGTCTTATCATCTCTGTCGTAGAAAGTTTCCACATCCCCTTTATCCGTTTTAATCTGGACTACCGGTCCCTCATCAAAGAAAAGACCCGCCATATTAATTGACTCCTCAAGGCTTCCTCCCCCATTACTACGGAGATCAACAATAAGGCCATCTATCTTTTGCTTCTTAAGAAGCTTGATTTGTTCTTTTGTATCATTAGATGAGGATCGATAGTTTTTTAGCCGTTTTTGCCTTCCTTCAAAATCAATGTAGAACGAAGGCAAAGTTAACACCCCAATCTTTAAATTTTTGCTGTCGGGACCAACAACATCAATAATTTTCGACGAAGCCTGTTGTTCTACAAGTTGAATTTTTTCCCTTATGATAGGAATCACCATCTTCTTGTTTTGCTTAGAATCTTCTCGCATCACCGTAAGTTTGACTACGGTACCCCGTGCTCCACGAATTTTTTTAACTACTTCTTGCAAGTCCATATCGATTACATCAACGGGCTCGCCATCAGCTTGTGCTACAGCGATGATTTTATCATTGACCTTGAGTTGCCCCCCTTTAGCAGCAGCTCCCCCTTTCACCAAGCTGACGACAATAGTAAACCCATCCTCTGACCGAAGACTGGCACCGATTCCTTCCAATGATAGCCGTGTCCGGATACGAAAGTCTTCTAAATCCTCTGCGGGCATATAGCTAGAATGTGGATCAAGAGAAGTGGAGAAGGCGTTCAAAAAGACGCCAAACACCCGATCCTTGGTCAAATCGTTATGGCGTTTCATGGCCAGCTCATAGCGTTTATGTAACTTGCTTTTTGCTTTTTCAATATCATCAAGGCTAGATTTGAGATTCAAAAGCTGGAACTTTACTCTTTTACGCCATCTTTCATTGACTTCATCAGCTGTTGTAGCATAGTCGATAGATTTCATGTCAACATTCATATATTCATCGATTGAAAAGTCAAACTTTTGTTTCAGGAGTTTTTCAACATACTTTTGCTTTTCAGAAAATCTTTTAGAATACCGATTCATAACAAAGTCAATGGCTGAACAATCTAAGTTCCCATAGATCATATTATCCAACTTGCTTGCAAACTTGGTTTTAAACTCATCGACATCAGACTTAAAAAAGTATAATTTCCATGGATCCCATGCTTTAATAAATGTGTCTAAAGTTCGCTCACTAATCTGGTCATTGAAGGTATCGTAAGAAAAGTGCATTTTGAAATAGAGCAGGGTCAATTGACGAACTTCTGAGCAGGATAAAGCCTTTGCTCTTCCTGGCTGCACCAACAAGATGCCAATAATTCCAAGCCCCAATATTATCTTTAAAACTCTAAATTTTTTCGCCATCATTACCTCCAGTCCTCGCCAGAATATCTATTCTTTATATTATCGGCTATTTTTATGATTTCTCACAGTGTTACAAATAGCATACTTTGCTATTAAATATGCTATCGGATATTTCAGCTTTATTTCTCATAGCTTATCAGAAATAAACTATTCATTAAGTAAGAATATCACGAAAAATAGTAGAATTATATGAGTGTTTCTCAAGGAAAAAGAGGGTACAACCCCTGCCCTCACTTGAAAATAGCAGCAGGGATGCTGGATAGGTAGGTATGGGGAGCCATAGACTTAAAGTCTTCATGACCAAGCTCGTCACTTTCATCGCCAAAGAAAAGAATATCTTCAGCTTGGTCGTAGAGCTTTTTAGCCATAGCTTTACGCCGCATTGAAATGGCTCCCAGCACCAGAGCTAAGAGAAGGCCAAAACCGAGGTAGCCAAGAAAAATACTAAAGCGATTCGGAGCCTTACCTTCTATTTTCAAGGACATAAGGCTGTTCCAAGCCGCTGTGAAGGCTTCCTTATTTTGCTCAAATCGCTGCGAAAGATCGCTATAGGTCATTAAAACAGACTGTCGCGAGCCGGAAACAAAAACATGCAATTGGGTGACTTCAAGACTATTAACAGTCAAAAAGCTATAAATCACAATCCCCCTACTTAATCCCCTGTAATCAAAGAACTCATACTCGTTGCCAAGCCTGAAGTCTTTACCGTAACCGACAAACGCTGTAGTAAGCTCGCGGCGCAGCTTAGCAACCGTGAACTCATCCATGGGTCGGGCTTCATGGGACACAGCAAGGCTTATGGTCCGCTTAAATGGGGAAGAATGGGGGATGCTTTCATTAGGGGATTCTTCGAATACTAGGGTCTTGCCCCGATAATTCGAAAATACACTCCAACCTGCCGGTGGAATTATGGAGATCCCCCCCCCTGACACAGTCACGTAGTTTTCTGCTAACAAGCTTTCAGGACTAGCCAGGGCATTTTTTTCCCAACAGCCAAACCAAAGCATTGATATTACAAGAAAAACAATCATAGCCCTCCCCCTACAATTTCCTTAGGGGTTATAGCACATATTTTAAATATGTCAATATGGCTAAAGAAAGACCATTCTTAATAGCGCCTTATGATCCTGTTGCAATAGCTGCCATACCAAATAGGGATTTCAGGTCTTGATCGGTAAACTTAAGCCCTGCCCCCACGAAATAATTTAGGTCACTGTCTACTTTTCCTGTCTGCGGATCAATACGGGTGGGGTCATCCACCCCTATCATGGTGTATATATGATTGAAAAATAATATAGATACATAGGCTTTGATATGAGCCGTTTTTCTCACTTCACTATCCTGGTCGGCAAAATCGTAGAGCTCTAAAGACACACGCAGCTTGTCTTTCCTTAAAAAGAGATCACCAGCAAAACCTCCAGCAGACTCAAAAAGCCCTAACCTAGCTCCCAATGGCCCCCAACGTTTGCCAATCTGAAGGTTAAAACGCAAAGCTTTTTTTTCTAGGATGGATTCTTGTATTCGTGTTTCCCCATCGCTATTATCGCCATCTACAGTAGTAGTCGTTGTGTCTAAAGTTCTTTCGGTAAAATCTGTAAATCCCAGAAGATAATAGGAATCGGGACGGGTGCGGAACACTATATTAAAATAGGTCTGTGAACTTTTGTCTGCTCGCATATAGGTATGGGTATCAACTTCCACATCGAGTTTGGTTACGGGAGCCAGGACCTTCCTTAAATCTTTCAAAGCCCCTTCAACCTCCTGCAAAGTTTCATCGTCATTAATCAATCTCCCTAGGGTCCCTTCACCACTCTCAACTTTTTGAGAGATTAAGTTAATATTTTTAGTGGCCCCGCGGACATCCTCCATAGAAGTATCAAAATTAGCGAGAATACGATCTATCTTCTCTTTGTTTTCACTGCTCATGACTTCAGTCATTGTATTGGAAAATTCACGCATATTCTGCACCAACAACCTAACGTCCTCGCGATTCTCCTCCAGTATTCCGCGTGCATCATGGGTAAATTGCTCAATGTTGTCAACGATGGTGGCCATGGTAGCCTGGCCCTGTTGATCACCAAGAACCGCAGAAAGGTTCGTCGTCACTTTTTTAATGTCTTCAGCAATAGAGCCGATCAATGAAATTACTTCTTGAATATCTGAAGCATCTGGTGCTTGGGGGATAAAACCATCTTCTTCGACCTGGTTATCAACATTACTGGGCCGCTTTATTTCGATAAACTTATCACCTAAAAAACCTACGGTCCGGACGATGATTTTCGATCCACGAGGTATGAATACCTCCTCATCAACATCAATTTCCACTCGCGTGGCATCGCGATTAAGAGTAACTCTAGAAACCCTGCCTATGGTCACACCATTGGTTTTTACATGGGTTTTCTCAAGAATCCCGGAAGCATCCCCCAATATCGTATAAAAACTCTTCATTTTTTTTGAATCGAATAGGTCGGGGCTCAATACAAAAATCGCAAGAATTGTTGCTGCTATTCCTGTAAGGGTAAATAAACCTACTTTATATTCTATAGCTCTGTCGCCCATTTACTCAAAGGCTCCTCGTCGCAAAGATAGGTGCATAAGTTTTCGTCCTCGATTGTTCCGAACTTGATAGGTCATCCTTGCCTAAACACTAAAAACTTGGCTACTCAGCATCTCTTAGTAATCATCCTTGCCTAAACACTAAAAACTTGGCTACTCAGCATCTCTTAGTAATCAAGGTTTCCCCGAGTTTTCTAGCTTTTTTAAAAAACCAACACCAAAACCTACATGAATTCCATAGGTCCTTCAACCCTACCTGCAAAAAACTGGCGTATTATGGGGTCCTTTGAGTCACGAAAAACTTGTGGTTCCCCGGCTAACTGCACTTTTCCTTTGTACAACATGATGACATTTTCTGCGGTATCTAAAGCGGCTTTAAGATCGTGGGAAATGACAACAGAAGTTAGCTCTTTATTATCGTGACTCACTTTTATAATTAATGAGTCGATCATTTCTGATACCAAAGGGTCCATACCTGTTGTAGGTTCATCGTATAGGATGATTTTGGGCCAGGGTGCTAAAGCCCTCGCCAAACCCACTCGTTTTTTTTCACCTGTTGAAAGTTCACCGGGGAATTTACTTGCAATATCAGGAAGGCCTATCTGCTCTAAAACCTCTTGAACACGGTCCTTAATCTGTTGTTCCCGCAAAGTCCTTCTTTCACGTAGAGGAAAAGCAACATTTTCATAAACGGACAGGCTATCGAACAGAGCCGCATGTTGAAATAACATTCCGATTTTTTTTCGCAATTCCATGATCTTATCTTTGCTATACTGAGTAATATCATTACCTTCAACATAAACTCTGCCAGAGCTTGGCTGCAACAACCCCATAATATGCTTGATGGTGACTGACTTTCCCTCCCCTGACTTACCGATGATAACTGTGATTTTCCCCTTAGGAATGTCAAGAGAAAGACCGTCCAAGACGCGAAAATTTCCAAATATTTTTACTACGTTATCAAATTTAATCATGGTTATATCGCAATTTGTACATAGGTAATCATAAAGTCCACTAGAAGGAGAACAAGTAGAATGGTTACTACAGCAGAGGTGGTCGCCTGCCCTACACCTTTAGCTCCTCCTGAAGCTTCTAATCCAAATTTGGAAGACAGCAGGGTGATAATGCCTCCGAAGACAAAAGCCTTTTGCAACCCACTCCAGATATCGTCGATACCAACAACATTGATCATTTTTTCAAAAAAAGCCCCTTGGTCGATATTAAAAATAAATATTCCTACCAAAACAGAGGCGATCTGCCCAATAAGATTAAAGATTCCCACTAAGATCGGTAACATGATGATCCCAGCAATGACCCTTGGCACCACAAGGTAGTTGATAGGTTCCACAGCCATGGCTTCCATAGCATCAATCTGCTCGTTCACCTTCATAGAAGCCAGTTCAGCAGTTATGGCAGCACCGGCACGACCGGCCAAAAGAAACCCCGTAATCAATGGACTTAATTCACGGGACAAGGCTTTGCCATTGGCCGCACCCAACATCCCTTCAGCACCGAAAATCACAAATATGGTTCCTACCTGCAAGCTTACGGCTGCACCAATAAAGAACCCACAAATCAATACAATGGACAATGATTGATTGCCGATGAATTCCATTTGCTGAATGATGAGTCGTGCACGAAAAGGTGGTCGCACAGACTGCTGAAGGACTTGCATCAAAAAAGTGAAGGCTTTATGAACACTAGCCACCCTTCTTATGACGAATCCACCAATGAAAGAGACAAAACCTTCGATATCGGACTTCCCTTATATAACAAACTATTCCTATCAGTTAAGTCTTCTGCTACAACTTTTCAGGCCCCTTTCCAATCAGTCCTAGTCAAAGCTAAATTTGTGGCAAAATCGACAAGTATATCCAATGAGTGAATCAGCTTATCTTGTTCCTCAACTCTAATGATAGGAATACTACCAATGTTACTTTCATCTACTAGCTGTTTTGTCCTCTCAATCATCTCCTGAGAACTGTCCTTTTTACGCTTGAGAATCGAAAACCCTGATGAAAATATGGAATCGGGAGCAACCTTCATCAAACAACGATCTATACTTGCAGACAAGTCCTGAGGTATACAACGATTGATGTAAAGCCCCCCTAAAGGATAATCTTTCTCTTTCAGTTCCTTTAATAGTAACTGCACAGAACGCACGGCAGCGGGGTGGGGTGCTGTTACTAGTATAAAGTTAGTATTCTCCTGCTTCAACAACTGGCTCACCTCGGAACCAATTTTATTAAAGCCCTTGATCACGTCTTCCATTAAAATAAGAAATTCCGCCAGCATCTGCAACATTTTGACACCAGTCACAGATGCAATTCCAGACATCATCCGCCCCCCAGCTCTAAAAAGCTTACCAGCTCCTAATTTTTGGGCAAAATGAAACGGTTTAATGAGCCAGGTCATAACCCCTCGCTCCATAAAGCCAGACAATGCATTAGGCCGATCTAAGAAGTCTAGAGCATGGCTATCGGGAGGTGTGTCCAGAACTATCAGGTCAAAGGTGCTGTCTTCCGCCATGGACTGTAGTTTTGCCAGGGCCATATACTCCAAAGGTCCCCCTAGATTCTGTGACACGGCCTGATAAATAGAGTTGGCATATATTTTCTCTTTCACATTAGCACTGTCTGTCCACTTTTCGACCATTTCATCAAAAACGGCTTTTTGGTCAAGCATCGCTCCAAAAACCTGTCCCGGCATCGCAAGCTCAGAGCTAAATTTGACCTCAGTCAGTTGATTCCCCAGGCTAATACCCATAGCTTCGGCAAGCCGCTTAGCAGGATCGATACTGAGCAGCCCCACCTTTTTCCCCAGCATCGCTCCAATAACCGCCAAAGCTACTGAAGTCGTCGTCTTACCGACTCCCCCCGATCCCAGGGTGACGATAATACGACTTTGCTTTACCAAGTCTATGGTCTTAGAATCGATTCCTTGCAATCGTCTCAATATTTCAATCCTTTAGCTTGAGCAAACCAGGTCTGCACTGCAGCTTCCGTGAGAGGTTCCGCAATAGCGCCGAGGTCGGGTAGGGTTTGTAAACGAGGGACTTTTTCCAGGTCGTGGTATACTGCGCTAAGTCCTGCGATCAATTTATCGAGATTTGCCGTTTCCCGCACCGCTCGCTGCTGCAGATATTGGTAGGCAATTTCTTCATGCAGTTCTTCTCCTGCTTCCTGCTGCCATTCATTGGCGTTCAAGTAAAGGCAGCGATTCACCCAGTATTGCATGGGCAAATCATCTAGTTCAGTACGAAAGCGCTGCGCAAAGTCAACGGCTTCTGAGACAATAAGCTCCTCTGGCATAGTAACCAGAATGATCGCCACCTGGCTACTTGTAAATAGAAAGTCGCGCACCTTTTGGGTTTCATTGATCACGGGACCTATCATTCCTGAATTTAACACCGCATCGGGAGTTTTTAGCAAGCTCAGAAAATGCCCTGACGCAAAGCCATCTAACACAACGAGATCAAACTGATGCTCAGACTCTAGCTCACAAAAGTAGTATAGCCTTCCCAGAAGGGTTAGTTCGGCGATTCCGGGTAGCATTTTGATAAAGCTTTGCACAATAGGTTTGGTGAAGACCTTCTCGAACAATCTGGCGAAACCCAGATGAGTCACAACAAAGTCGCGAAAATTATCCTGAGGATTAAGGTTGATAGCAAAAATACGGGGAGCCAGTTCGGTGAGCTTATGACCTATATCGGGATGTCCAAATTGAGGGGCAATCTGATCCCTACTATTGGATTCTACCACACAAACTTTTCTACCATGAGCAGCAGCAAATAGGGCGATAGAGGCTGCCGTCGTTGATTTTCCAATTCCACCCTTGCCTGTGACCATGACAAGCTTTCTGCTCAACACCTGATCTAACAACGCCACTTCGCCTCCATGGTAAGGGTTGCGAATTACCGATACACTCCCGCTCCCTTACTATGCCCAAGAACAGCACTTTTAGCTATCTTTTGCAGAGTTTTCCTTCTTAGATTCGTCTTCAGGTAACTGTGGATTCTCTTCCTTAACACCTTTTTTAAAATTTCTGATGCTCTCCCCGATGGCGCCTCCGAGCTTAGGAAGCTTGGTCGCGCCAAAAAGTAAGACTATAACCCCAGCAATGATCAGCAGTTCCATACCACCTGGTATGCCCATATCGATTACTCCTTCCTAATGTTTCTCAAGTAGATTTCCTACTAATATTATTTTAACAGGCTTTGCAAGAAAACACTCTCACTCGGCCTTATCAACTGGTTTAAATTGTTCCTCAAACTCTCTAAAAGTTGCCGCTACAAAATATCTCGGAACATGGCCAGCGACAAGCAGCTGTTTCAAATAATAGCTAAACGTTTTTCGCTTGTGTTCGCTCGACCCGCCAAAGAAATTGAGCCTCTGAAGGTCTTCCACATTTAAAGACTCTAGCTTGCTGCTATCATGGGCTTGCACATACAAACCCCGATAGACGTTTCTAGCAACTACACGCCAAAATCGTAGAGTACGACCGTGGTTCATATTGAGAATAACACGGTTCAGCGGCGTCACTTCATTATTGACTCCTAGGACAAAGGGGCGAGATGGTCCAAAATGTCCGCTTACAATTTTTTTATTGGATTCATTAAAAATACTGTAGGATATAGCTATTCCCTCAAGCTCTTTACTTTGTTCGTTATTGTTGAGAATCTTCATAACTTCTTCATAGATATCTTCCCACGATACTTCTTTTTTGTTTTTTGCCACGAATAAACTTCTTACTGCTAGCATATGGTACCAAAGTTGGGAACTCAGTTGTTCTCTACTACTTTTAACACCATTGAGCCGACAGTACATAATCAAATATTCTGAGCGGGATAAACCAACCCCTAGGTACCACGTCGACTCCCTGTCACTACGTAGATGGCCTTCTGGCCAAATATCCATCCAGCTGCAAGCTTCGAGAAAATAGTGCCCGGGAGCGTAACGGTATTTGAGGACAGCATCAGTATTGTTCACCATTCCTGCATACCGTAGCCAAAGCCCCATATAGGCCCCAAAGTAGTCCAGATCATTGCGTGCCTGCGTCGAATCATGACTGCTGATCTCAACCTTTTCTAACAATATAACTCCGATGTTAGTATCATTATTTTTTACAGGGATAATAGTATTCAACTTCGCAAACCGTCCATGGTTCGTCGTATCATTCTCTTGCGAAGCCTGATCATCATCGTTGGCTGCAGTTCCCTCGAGGACGAGGGTGGCCTGAAGATCACCCTCGTCATCCAACTTTTGTGTAAGTTCAAGATCAATGGCAGCTGATTTCTTTTTGCTGTGATCATCGGGAGTATCGACCTGCTCCAAAGCAGCACCATTATCGCGTCCCCAGGAGGCATCTCCCTCAGGAATGAACAGGGTCGATCTGATAGTAAAATAAGACCTGACATACTCTATGATACGCTTATAGGTTTCAGCGTCGCGACGTTCACTGGAAAAGGGCCGTAGTTTTTTCTGTGTTAAGTGCTCCCCCAGCACAATATGCACACCTTTGAAATTATACCACTTTCGTAGTAGCCTTAACTCAGAACTCAATGCCTCCTGATGACTCATTTTTTGGTCAAAAACTTTCGAGGTCAGATTCAAAGTGTCAGATAAAAGACGCCCTAATTGATAAGCTGGTTCGATGGTGGTGGCTTTTTGGCTTTTCTGAGGGATTGAAAATCTGAATTCCTGTAATAAGCCGACAGCCATCTCCTGTAATAAGGGTAAACCGAATTCTTTTGCATGATCATGCAACTGATAGATATACTCTTTCCTATTAAAGTGCTTTTCTTGAAGAAGATAGCGTCCAAACCAAAGCTGAGTTAATAACTCGGTTAAGGCAGTGCGGGTAAATCGGGAAGCTTTCATGGCCCTATCATAGAGTTGCTTGACGTTGTTGCCTCCAAAAACCTCTTCCAGCCGTGCCGCCACCAGAGAAGGAACAGCTCGTTTTGCAAAATTTTTGCTTTTCGATTTAGTGGCAACATGATGCAATAGATCTTTCACAACTTTGATATTCCAATGAAAGAACTGATATTCATACTGCATGACCGTAGGAAAAAACATAATAAAGATTTGGGTAAAATCCTCTTCATAGGGATAAAGAAACCCATTGGTACCTTTACTATAGTAAACAAGAACCGCCCGATAGCTATCATAGGCTTTGCGGGGATTGCCAGAAGCGAAATTTATCATAGCTTCAATCATACTGATAAAGATTCCGGTTTTCCTCGCTCCCACCTGCTCACGACGCTCCAAGTAACCTTTATGTAGCACAATCTGTTCCCGCGCATCCTGAAGCAACAGGGAAAAAAGATACATACTGATGCCTCTAGGACTGTACCAATGACGGGTCCGCAGATGAATGGGGAGTTGCCTCACCAAATCCCTAGCCCTTCTTGTATTACAGCTTAGTATTGATTGGTAAAGTTGGAACAAAATGCCTTGCACCACAAGCTGTTGGTTCTGTTCAAGCGTAATATGGTTCAGAGCTGTATTAATATTATGATCATAATCCTCAAACTTACCTTGCCAATGATCCAATGTTAAGGTCCTTTGGGTAAGAAGGTAACCAAACGTCTGATGAAACCCCAACTCCCTGGCACTGACGAGGATAGTATCTAAATACATATAGGCGAGCTTACGGTGACCAAAATAACCCAATAAAATGGCAAAATCACCGAATGTTTTCAGAGCAGCATCGGGTGTAGCATAACCTGAGAGGCACATTTTAATAGCCTCGATATGATGAGCTAAGGCAAGCTTAATATCTTGATTCAAACTAATGACTTGCCCAAGATGATAAAGTCTGACAGGATGAAACGCTTCGCGAGTATCATAGCGATTTTTTTTTAAGGCCTTATGAATTGTCAAGAATCTCCTAAAAACTTTACTTTTTCTTTTAAAAAGTACCGTCCCCCATAGCCTAAAAAGGAAATAAAACTTATCAAAAATTCCTAATCTAGGGATGATCATATTTAAAGTGCGATAGGTTTTAAACAAACTATGGATGGTTTCTGAAACTTTCCCATTCAGCATAGAAAAATAAGTCAGTTTATAAGATATACTCGCATACTCGTTTTTGCTAAGCTCCATATTCAAGAGTTCAAAGTAAAACCTTGAAGCAGTTGTATACTGCTTCTGTAACCCTAAAATATCACCCAGTTTGTTCAGTATGTATTTTTTGGTTGGTACCGCCTCTGGATCTTTGATATTAGGAAATATCTTGTAAGCATTGCGAAAGTATCGTTCAGCCGAAACCAAAGCCCCCATCTCTAACGCCTTTTCTCCTGCTAATATACAGTATTTTAAGGCTAGCATAACAATCGAGAGATCTCGGGGAAATGCTTCATTAATAGTTGTATTAAGTGATTGATTAAAGTGGTGGGCTAAAGTGAAAATCACTTGAGTGCTGGGTGACGGGATCAATTCCTGAAGTTTTTGAGCAATTTTGGTGTGCAGCTTCGCACGCCTTGCCGGTGGGATAGCATCGCGAATAGAATCGCGAATCTGACTATGTGAGAAACTGAAAGACTTTCCTAAGTGCTTTAAGTCAGAAACATCGGGACTGCGTACAATCAGATAATCAGCCATCGCTCTTTGGAGGGCTCGCATGACAGTAATAGACTGCAATTCATCTTCGATTAATAGCATTTCAAAATTAAAACTAGTACCGATCAAGGAAGCGATCTCTAAGACAGCTCGATCTTGGCTATCATAATCATTGACACGATTTAAAGTTAGATCTATAGAGTCCAAAAGGATTTTACTTTTCTTGAGAAGATCAAGATCAAAGTTCCAGTTGTTGGTTTGATGATTTAACCGAATAAAATCCTTGGTTACTAAACTTCTTACCAACTCGACCAAATAGAGAGGATTTCCTTTCGTTTTGTTTTTAAGAAATGCGACAAAGTCTTCACTAAATTCTTGCTGGGTATTGAGCATCAATTTAGTGAGCTGGTCCACAGCATCCGTTTCTAAAGGTTTTAATTCCATTAAGGTAAAGCGTCGGCGTAATTTTTCGAATTTGCGTAAAAACTCTTCAAATTCAGGATAACCATGAATCTCTTCAGAGCGATAACTAATGACAAGATAAAATCTCTGTGAATTATTGTGACTAAAAAAATCATCAACGAGTTCGATACTTTTCTTATCAGCCCAGTGCATATCGTCTAAGACAAAGACGATGGGTTGGTTATCTGATGTCAAACATCGGGTAAAGTCGGAAAATGCCTTGGTAAAAGCAGCAAAGTCCAGATTTCTTTCTAACTCATCTTGACTCTCAATCTGAGGTTGAGATTGCACCTCTTCTGCATGAAGATAAGGTTTTAAGCCAGGGACGACTTTTGCAACAAGCTGCACCGTTGGCCCTAGAACCGCTTTTACCTTTCTCTTGATTTCTTCAGCTTCAACCTGTTGCGTTTTATAAACCTTAATCAGGTATTCGTTGAAGCCATTAGCTAGAGCATTAAAAGGCAGGTTGTTTTCATGACGGGAAAAAGATGTACTGATATAGCGGATTTTATGTTTGGCAAGATAGCTTTTGAATTCCATTAGTAAGCGTGATTTTCCCGTTCCAGCCCCCCCCTGAATGATAGCCAGTCGACTTCTGCCACGACCTTTGGAAATAGCGTTGTAGTTATTGATTAGCAGTTCAAACTCATTTTTACGACCAACCAAATCAAGGCTTCCCGTTAGAATCCGCAAATGATCGAACTTACCAAGCTGCGACGATTCCGTAAAAAAGTCATTACCCTGTTCCAAGCAGCGTCTCGCACTTTGCAGATCGACCTGGAGGCCAAAGGCTGTTTGGTAGCGATTTTCTGGACGCTTTGCCAGCAATTTCATAACGATGTCATTGATATATTCCGGAAGCTCGGGGCGAATCTTAGTCAGAGGTTCTGGCTGGGTTTGGGCATGCTCCCGAGCAATCTTTTCGCGGGTACTTGCCGTAAAGGGAGGATGGCCAGCAAGTACCTCGTAAAGTACGCATCCCAGGGAATAAAGGTCAGAACGGTGGTCAACAACAGCACTGATATGGGCGGAAGTTTCTGGTGCCATATAGAGAGGGGTCCCCGCCACATCCTTGGCACCATGATAAAATTGATTGATTTCAGATAGTTGGGCAATCCCAAAATCGAGAACTTTCACCACGAGATTGCTCGACTCCTGTTCATCTTCATGCCAGCTATGGCCCACAATAATATTCTGGGGCTTAATATCGCGGTGGATGATGTTCTTGCTATGAGTATATTCTAAGGCAGATGTAACCTGGAGTCCTAGCTGAAAGAAGAACGCTAGGCCCTGTCTACCTTGCTTCAACACCTGCTTTAGGTCAAGGCCTTGCGCAATCTCCATAACAATATAGTAACCACCTGATAATCCACGAATTTCTCCCGATTCTATTAATCCCAGTTCCTGAAACGAAATGATGTTGGGATGATGGAGCCGACTCATCAGAGCCGCTTCTTTCTGAAAGCGTAGTAAATCTTCATAGTTAAGGCGGCGATCGCGCAATATTACCTTAATCGCAACATTTTGGGATGGGTCATCAAAGGGAATTGCTCGATAAACTTTCCCCATTCCGCCAGAACCGATTTCACCGGTAATGCAGTATCGATCAGCGATAATGGCACCAATAAGCTTCCTATGTCTTGACAAAGTGGGACCTCTAGTTCACTTTTTGGCTAGACATAATTCCTAGCATTTATCAAAATTGCGTGATTTCGAGCATTGCTCTACTATTCGGTATGAATCTATAAAACTTAAGAAATCTGATTAGATTCACACTTTACTTCATGTCTGTTACAGTTGAAGCAGAAATAGGGTCAGCACACAGCCCATTTTGTAAAAGTTCAGTAAGGAAGTTTTATGCCTAAAAATACTAGCGATAAGATTGAGCAGCAAAGCTCCAAGCCCCTAATACGCCATACCAAAATCATTGGCACTCTTGGCCCATCGTCTTCTGACTATGAAACCCAAAAACAATTGGTGCTGGCGGGATTAAATATCGCAAGACTCAATTTTTCCCACGGCACTCACGAGATACACCTCCAGAATATTGAATCCATTCGGAAGATTGCCAGAGAAACCGGCCAACCTGTGGGAATTCTTCAGGATCTCCAAGGTCCCAAGATCAGGGTTGGAAAGCTTATTGGCGACAAAATGGAAATCAACAGCGGAGAAACATACGAGCTACGTTATGGTGTCGAGCAAACCGACCCTAAGGTTATTCCCATTGATTATCGAGGGCTCGTTCATGACGTATCTATCAATCAAAGGGTGATGATGGATGATGGCCTCCTGATTCTCCAAGTAACAGCGATCCATCAAGACTCCATTTCTGTAGTGGTTCAAGAAGGGGGCGTCCTAAAAAACCGGAAAGGTGTCAACTTTCCAGATTCTAAGCTTTCCCTGCCAGCATTAACCGACAAGGATTCCAAAGACCTTCTATTCGGTATTGCTCACAATGTTGACTATGTAGCCCTTTCTTTTGTTCAAGACCCTGCAGATATCCACCAGATCAAGGGTATGATCAAAGCTCTTGGCTCCGATGTTCCTGTGGTCGCAAAAATAGAAAAGTTGCCGGCTATCAATAAAATTGATGAAATTGCAGCCATTGCAGATGGCCTAATGGTGGCCCGGGGCGACCTTGGTGTTGAGGCTAATGTAGAAAGGGTCCCTACCCTACAAAGAAAGATCATCAATGCAGCGACTAAGTACGGCAAACCAGTAATCATCGCCACCCAGATGTTAGAGTCTATGATTCAGAACCCTCAAGCAAGCCTAGCGGAAGTAGCTGATGTAGCCAACGGTGTTCTAGATGGCGCAGACTGTCTTATGCTTTCTGGCGAGGTAGCGAGTGGCAAGTACCCGGTTCAATGTGTAAAGCGTATGTCATCCATTATTGAAGAGGTGGAGGCTTGGACGTTCAGGCATCCTTCGCGTTTTAGCCCCTTAGATTCTCCAAAAGAGAATGACTGGGAAGTTAATGAGTCGATAGCTATTTCCGCCTGTGAGGCAGCCCATGCTATATCAGCCAAGGCTATCGTTTGCCTGACTCTCACGGGTTCTGTCGCACGATCTATATCAAAATGGCGCCCAAAAACCCCTATTATAGCTGTAAGCCCTCGCAAAGATGTCGCCAACAGACTTACCCTTGTATGGGGAGTCCACGGCATTCCCAATCCCTCATTTTATAATACGGATTCCTTGCTCCAGGATCTTCCCAGTGCTCTAAAAAAACTTAAGGTTGTCAACTCCGGTGATGTTGTCGTGATCACGGCTGGTATTCCCATCAATCAAATGAAGCCGACCAATATGATCAAAATCAATCGTATTCCTTAGCATCATCCCATGGACTTGGTTTCTCCCATTTTCCTTACTGCGGTAGAGCATAAGATCTGCAGCTTTAATGGGATCATCGGGAACTCCATTAAAGCCCATGGGCACCCAAGACAAGCCAACGCTCGCCGATAGCTTCACCGAGTATTTATCGTACTTAAACACGGTACGGTAGATGAGGTCGCGGATGCTCTCCGCTGATTCCATCATTTCCTGTGGGCTGTCTGTGGGAATACAGGCTATGTACTCATCGCCACCATAGCGGGCAGCAATACTTCCTGGATATTTCTGCAAGGCATGTTTGATCAATTTACCTGCTTCACCAATGACATGACTGCCCACAAGGTGGTTTGTGGTATCATTAACCTGTTTAAAATGATCTAAGTCCAGCATTATAATACCGAATCCGCTCGTTTGCTCTTTGCACGACTTCAGAACTTTCTTATACTCGCGGTTAAAAGATCGCATATTGTGCAAGCCTGTCAGTTCGTCAGTAAGCGAAAGTTGCTTCAACTTGTGATTTGCAGAGCGTAGCTTATCCGTCATTGTTTTAAATCGATAAACAGCATTTATACGCGCATAGATTTCGCGCTGGGAAGCCTTTGCTTCGATAAAATCATCACCTCCCGCCTCTAGGCACTTGACCGGTAGATGTAGATCGAGAGGAGCTGAACACTGCAGAAATATAATTCCTGTATGACGTTGATCTTCAGCATCGCGTACCATACGACAAAAACGGAATGCTTCATCAGGACTCTTGCTTAAATCGACGAGGATAATATCAGGGTGATAATCTTGAAAAGAGTTATAAGCTTCGGCAAAATTTGGAACATGGCCAAACTCAATTCTTAGTCCCAACCCAGAATCTGTTGTATAATAGGAATCGGAGGACAAAATACTTCTGAATTGCTGGCTTTCAGAAGAATTTTCTACCAGCAATACACGCATCGTGTGTTTTTTGATCAAATTCAAAGCAACTTCCTCTAAGCGACTGCCAGGCAAATGCTGCCCGCTTATGCAGAACATCGGCGTCCAATAGGAATACTTGAACAGAGAATTTAGCGTAAAATCAGAAGCCTAAATAACAAAAAATTGTAGATTCCATTTTTTATTGTACTTTAAAACATTTAAAAGTTAACTATCAACCATCAACATTAAGATAATTACAAATACATGGTAAAAAGTAAGAATCCAAATACACTTAGCGAGTCCGGTATCGAACGATTTCTGTCACATCACCGCAGTTCTCCGATGAAACTCATTCTCAGATTTGTATTTTTCGGAATCATTGCCATCACTGTAATCAGTGGAGCCAGTATCAGCATCTGGCTGTTCCGTATCGGTGTATTTGAGCTTAAGAATGAACAATTACGTGCGATCACTGAATACCAAGCTCCGGATAACTCTGTGGTCCTAGATAAGAATGGAAAGAAGGTTGGAGAGTATTACAGCGCTTATTATGTTTTTACACCTCTAAACAAGATTCCTCAATCAATGGTTGACGCTGTAATAGCTATCGAAGATCGCAGTTTTTTCCATCACAATGGCATTGATATTCCAGCAATTTTTCGTGCTGCTATAAATCTTCTTATGACTCGCTCAAAAAGTCAGGGAGCTAGTACCATCACCCAGCAAGTCGTACGTAATTTTCTGCTGCATAGAGAAAAAACTTTTGAACGCAAGGTGAAGGAAATCATCTTCTCCTTACGCCTGGAAAAAGTATTGAGTAAAGAACAGATTTTAGAAATATATCTCAATGCATTATTCTTAGGAAATGGAGCTTATGGTGTCGGTGCCGCTTCCCAAAGATACTTTGGCAAACCCCTCCATCAGCTGGGTCCTGCAGAACATGCTCTTATCGCCGGATTGTTTCAATCTCCCAGCAGATTTAACCCCCACCGCCATCCCAAACGAGCCAAGCGACGGCAAAAACAGGTCCTCCTCGCCATGCTTAGAAGTGGAAAAATATCCTTAAAAAAAGCCAAACGTTACTTTACCCACAAGCTGAATTATAGACCTTACAACTACCTGAACACGGAAATTGCACCTTACTTTGTCGATTACGTTCAGGAAGAGGCGAGTCGGCTCATCGATAAAAGCATTAAAAACAGTGGCCTTCGTATCTACACGACCATAGACATAGAGATCCAGAACAAAGCCTCAGAAACTATTAGCAATGCATCTATGATGCTAAATCGTGCCAAAGCTTATGTGAAATCGAATATCATTGGAGTCGAGCAACGCTTAGAGTCTGCCCTACTGGTGACAGAACCGCAAACGGGACATATACTCGCCATGGTAGGTGGTAGAAATTATGAAACATCGCAATTTAACCGCACAGTACAAGCCAAGCGATCGCCAGGGTCTACGTTTAAACCGATTATCTATTCATTAGCTTTACAGAATGGATTTAAATGGTCGGACGTCTTCTATGTATCGCCCATTGTCATAGATGATTATCGCCCACGAAATTATTCTGACAGTGTATTTCTAACAGAAACAACCTTATTAAGAGCCTTCTATAAATCCATCAATACCACTGTCGTAGAACTTGGCCAAAAACTAGGACTTCAAGAAATATTGAGTCATGCAAAGCGACTTGGTATTGACACTCCTCTGAAAGAAGAAGTCGGTACCATGCTCGGTAGTTCTGAAGTCACTATGTTAGACCTTGCCCGCATGTACGGTGTATTTGCCAATCAAGGGAAACTTGTAGAACCCATTGCCATTACTAAAATAACAGATCGCTTTGGCAACACAATATACGAAGCTCCGACTCCTGAAGAACGATCCGTGCAAGTCATTTCTCCCCATATAGCTTTTCTGATCACAGAGGGGCTGCGCGCTGTTTTTAAATATGGAACGGCTTATAATTTTCGTAGATTATCACCTTTTGTCGTGGGAAAGACGGGAACCTCCAATGAATCCATCGACAATTGGTTCTGTGGCTTTTCCCCGGACTTGGTGAGCATCCTCTGGACTGGTATCGATGACCATCGCGGCTTTGAAGACTCATCGGTATCTGCTATCACTCTCGCCCTACCCATCTGGTCAAGGTTTATGGCAAAGGTACTGCCTTTACGTCCTACCAAAGAGTTTTATAGTCCCGACGATGGCATTGTGGAACTGATGGTCCACCCACAATTCGGTCATCTTGATGATAATGGCATCAAAATGTTCTTTCTAGACGGACAAGTACCCACTATGAAAAGTTCCAGTTTACATTTAATCAGTAGGAATGGCGATTATCGTGGTATTTTTAACCGATAAAAAACTAAGCTTTACCATAAGCCTTTATTTTTTCTTTAAGATACTATGGCCTGCAGATCTTCTGGCTTCAAGCAGCAACCAAGAGTTATGCTTGAACTACCTAAACTCTAAAAAGCCATACTACGATAAATTGTTTACCTTCTACAAAACACCTGATGCACTACCAAGAAACGATGTATTTTTGCAGCTTCAGCGGATTTCACAGCCAGCTTGTATGTTAAAGTCTGTACAAACAAAAATTATAACCCTTTTATCTCGGCATAGCGGAAAAATAGGAGTTTTACTGCCTCTCTCAGGCCCAAAGCGAGAAATAGGCCTGCATTTTGAAGCAGCCATACGCTCTTTTTATAAAAGTAACCCTGCTCGCTTTAAAAAGACCATAGTTATTATGGATAGCAAGGGGCTTCCGCGTCCATTTCACGAATCTCTGGCTCGGTTGGTCTTTGAGGAAAAAGTATCGATTTTAATTGGTGGTGCTACCCATCAGGAAGCACGACTATTGCGCCTTTGGAGCACACACCTAGAAATAAGCTCTCTCATTTTACATGAGCAAACTCTTCGATCCCCAGCCGCTCCCTATGCCTTCTATGTGTCTCCCGACCAGGATCAATTGTCGTTGACCCTCACCAGCTATATGCGCAGCCAAAAGTATAAAAGAGTTGCTGTTTTTCATCCAGAAAACCATCAGCTACGATTCGTTAAGCAAATCAACAAACATTCACGAGACAATGGCATACATGTTACACACAACTTTTCATATAAACCCGCTGACTTTCATTCCCTAGAATCTAGCGTAAAGGAATTATTTAGACTGGACGACCCTGAACGTGCCGAAGAGCTAGCAGAACTTATGGCTGCAAAACAAGAGAGTCAAGAACCTGCTACCTTACCATCACCTGAAGAAGAATATGTAGTTGATGACCTTGAAAGTAGAACGACCCAAATGCCTCCTACCAAGAAAGTTTTTCTTCCCCCCATTGTTAATGTGGATGCCATCGTGCTAGCTGATCACTTTAAGACTCTTCGTCATTTCGTAGCGATTCTGAAGTACTACAAAGTTCCCCGCCTTCCCCTGTTGGGAACTCAGCAGTGGCGCGCTCCAGAGATTTTTAAACCATGGGAACCCTATCTGTCTGGTTCTGTATTTGTAGACTATATAGGCAGTTACCGGCAATTGCCCTATCGCCTCAAGGTTAGCTCCTCTGATTCTGAGTACCTAACATCCCCTTCGGAAGCGCAAGTACTCGATATATGGCTCATTGGTCGCCATGGAGTTGATATTGCAGATCGTATCCTTTATTTTCTTCCCCAAGATCGCCGTAACATTAACCGGATTCTTCAAAAAATGCCGAGCCGGAAAAATGAACATTTTTTTCAATCTAAGCAAGTCTTCGATTCCACCCACAAAAGCTATTGGCCCACATATCTATTTACCATTAACGGTAAGTCCATCTATCAACTATTTAGTCGGCCGGCAGAAAGTATGAAGCTTATAGCAACACCGTTTCACTGACCTCAAACCCATGGCGATATAAATAGTTGCGAAGATGCTGGTCGACCTTTTTCGTGGACAGAAAACATTTTTCACCGGCTTTAGCAAGTCCTGATGGGATCAGTGAAGACACCCTCGCTGCTATGGCACTCCCAGAATCTAGCCATGTCACGCCCTCTCCAAAGCTTTTCTTAAACTCATCCTGCAGATGAGGAAAGTGGGTACACCCCAGAATAACATGGTCTGGCCTGAACTCCCCAGTGGAGCTTAAAAAGCCCTGACAAATCTCTACTATTCTACGGGAATTAAAAGGTAACCCTCTTAGCTTACACTCTGCCATCTGCACCAGTTCACTACTACCTATAGCGATCAGTTCACAGTCAGGAGCAAATTGATCCATCAACTCTTTGATATAGGGTCGGCCCACAGTGCCTGGTGTAGCTAATAATCCAATGCAGCGATTCTTACTGTACAATCCAGCTGGTTTGATAGCAGGAACAACCCCCACCACTGGAATGGAGAATCGAGCGCGCAGTTCTGGCAGTACAGTGGTACTGGCCGTATTACAAGCCAGCACAACAGCGCGAGGATTGTACAAGGGCAGGAGGTGGTTCAGCAACAGGGTCAGCCTATCAACCAACCAAGGTTCCGTCTTTTCACCGTAGGGTAACTGGGCTAAATCCGCTAAATAGCAGGTACTTAGGTCGGGCCGTGTCCGTTCAACTTCTCGTACAATAGATAAACCACCAACACCGGAATCTAATACAAGTACATCATGCATTTTCAAAAGTACCCCAAGAGGTATTAAAGTCCTGACGTCCATCAAGTAAGATAGACAGCACACAGAACTATTCAGGCTTGTTTCTTAAGTGCCCTGTGTCTATCATCATCTTAACTAGGACGTTATGGCTTATTTAGATCAAGTATTCTAAGACGCTGGGTGCGCGATCGCTATTGGCCAGCGTTAAAGAATATAGTAAATGAAGCTTCGTTTCACAACTCACTTTGTGTCATCCTATATTCCCCTGTGTGCTCTAAGTGAGTCTCTGAGGAGGGGTTTACGATGCTACTGGTAATATTCGCTCCCTAGGGAGGCTAACTTGATAAATATGAATCAATTGAAGGTATCTTTAAACAGGATTCCCGATCAATGCATCACACGATTTGCCCCTAGCCCTACGGGGTACCTTCACCTTGGTCATGTCTTATCGGCTATATTTGTATTTGGCATTGCTGCCGCGAAGCAGGCGCGCTGCTTGCTCCGCATTGAAGACCATGACCAGGGCCGCAGTCGTGACATATATACAGCTGCCATCATTAAAGATCTACAATGGTTAGGGTTCATTGACTCCCACACGGAAATCTCAAGTCAAAGCCAACATAGCGACCGCTATGAGCAGGCCATGCTCTCCTTAGAGCGGAAGGGACTGCTTTATGGCTGCGATTGCACCCGTAAGCAAATAGAGGCTACCATGGGACTGCGACAGACCCCTAGGGAACTCAAGTATACTGGACGCTGTCGCCAACGCCACCTCGCTATAAACCAACATGGATTAGGAACTAGAGCAATTTTGGGGAGCACTACCGTCAGTTTCACCGACTTAATCTTAGGGGAACAGAGCCAAACCCCCCAAAGCCAATGCGGCGATCTACTTATTAAAGATAGGGATGGGAACTGGACCTACCAGTTTGCCGTCGCCGTTGACGATTTAATGGATCAGGTCAACCTGGTGATCCGTGGTGCCGACCTACTTCAGTCAACGGGGCGACAAATACTGCTACAGTCTGCTTTGAACCCAGCCCCACACCAGGCTTCTTATTTACATCACCCTCTGATCCAGGACCCTTCAGGAAAAAAACTAAGCAAACGATTTTTCTCCAAAAGCATCAGCGATATGCGCGCAGCTGGTGCCAAACCAGAAGATGTCATTGGCGCAGCCTGCTATCAGGCGGGCATGATACCCCAAAACCATGCTGTTCATGTGACAGAGATAAAGGAGTTTTTTGTGCATGTCTGAGTTTGACTTAATAGATAAGATCATCACCCAAAACCAGCCCCATCCCGCGATAGAGTGGGGACCAGGGGACGACTGCGCCATTATTAAAGACCTATCCTCTAAAACCCTTGTCACGGCTGATACCCTTATGGACGGCACCCACTTTATACTTTCTGCCCTCTCCCCTGAGGAGATCGCCCATAAAGCTGTCTGTGTTAATCTAAGTGATATTGCCGCCATGGGGGGAACTCCAGACTACATGATCGTAGCCCTTTGTTTGCCACAATCCCTTTCAGGAAATTTCTGTGACAGGTTCTTCCACAAAATTTCGGCTCTATGTCAAACACATAACTTTGGACTAGCAGGAGGTGATACCAATACTTGGCAAGGACCCTTGGTCATCTCCATAACCCTTGTGGGTCGGCCTCATCCCCGCGGTCCCGTACTGCGATCCGGTGGCAAGCCCGGAGATGAAATCTTTGTGTCAGGCCCTTTGGGCGGTAGCCTTCAAGGCCACCATTTTCAATTCACACCCCGGCTCCAGCTCGCCAAAAGATTGCTCGATACCTGTCAGATCAATAGTATGATTGACCTGTCTGACGGCTTAGCTGGGGACCTAAGGCACATTTTGCGGGCCAGCAATGTAGGTGCGACTTTGAACAAGGATCAACTACCCGCTCGGCATTGTCTACGAGATCTACCGCGCTCTGAGCAAATCGCCCATATGTTATCTGATGGTGAAGATTTTGAATTATGTTTTACCTTAGACCCTTCGGAAGCTCGAAAAGTGCAGCTCTGGCCCGAACTCTTCCCTATCGGCCAACTTACTGCCAAGTCAGGTCTGCACTGGTCAGATGGCTCAGAAATTATGGTCAAGGGTTATGAGCATATGTTAGACTCGGAACATAGCTAACACAAAGGTAAGCTCCCATGGGTTTAAAAACAGAGTTAAAGGGTCTTAAACATAGGGCTTGGACGTCACAGCTATACAAGGAATTTGATCAAATCCTCTATCACTATCGCCTTAAGTTGAAACGCCCTGCCATACAAATTGCCACAAGTACGAGTTACTGGGGACAATGGGACCCTTTGCTCCGGTTGATCAGAATCAATGAAGGGCTCATGATATCCCACCCATGGGATGTCGTTGTGGAAGTCCTCAAGCATGAAGTGGCGCACCAAATTGTAAATGAACTGTATGGAATCCATAGCCATACCCACGACAGCCACTTTCAAAAAGCCTGTGATCGTATTGCGGTGGCTCCCTGGGCGCGGCGGGCGACAGGTGATATCAACGCCTCCCTATCGACCAACCCCGATAGCATTTTATCGAAGCAGGAGCTCAAACTTTTAAGAAAGTTTGAAAAGCTCATTGCCTTGTCAAACTCCGAAAATCAAAACGAAGCCACTATAGCCAAACAAGCCGCTACATTACTCAAAAATAAATATGATTTAAATTTTGCCCTAAGTTTGAAAGCAAGCAATCATTGTTATATCACCGTGTGCCATAAAAAAAAGGTGATCCCTTATTTTCAAACGCGCCTTACAGCCCTTTTAGTTGAATACTTCGATGTTGAAGTGGTTTTCACCACGCTATATAACCCATCTAAAAATGAGCATTGGAAGGCATTTGAAATTCTAGGTATGACAAAAAATGTGAGGCTTGCAGAATACTTTTATCACTATATTTGGCGCCAGCTGCCTATTCTTTGGATGCAATATAAGACACATGGAGGCCAAGGGAGAAACAAGCGCAGCTACTACATGGGGGTTATCAGTGGACTGGGAGAAAAATTAGCCCGGGAGCACAGCGCGCATATCCAATCCCTCTCTCAAAATGCCCTATTAGAAATGAAAGAGCAGGAACTCATTTCCCTGCAAAATTATCTCCACTCCCGCCACCCACGGATACACCGACGATCTTCAAAAGGACGCTTAGCTGACGAGAAAGGCTTTCAGGAAGGAAAAAAAAGGGGTAGTCTTCTAGATTTTCGTCCTGGACTCAACCGTGGAACATTGAGCCAAACACCATTGCTACGATAGGAGCGCCATTGAAACCATTCGATAAGTACGAATACTATTTAAAAGCTGTGCAATCCCCCGACACCGATGCAGAATTTTTGCAGAACGTCTACCTAGAGCAAAATAATACTTCAGCACAGGTCTTACGTGAAGATTTCTGCGCCGCTTTCGCCCTCTGTTGCGAATGGGTCAAACTAGACAAGTCCCATAAAGCTGTAGGTATAGACCTTGATCCTGAACCAGTCAACTATGGCCGGGAGCATTACTTAGCTAAGCTATCCCCTTCTCAACAAGAGGCCGTACAGATCGTTGAAGCCAATGTGCTAGCTGAAAATCTTCCTAAAGCTGACATTATTGCTGCCCTTAATTTTTCGTACTTCGGATTTAAAAAACGTCAAGAGCTACTTGAATACTTTAAAAGTGCTCTGCGATCCTTGAATGAAAATGGAATTCTCGTTCTTGATTGTTTCGGGGGAGCTGACTGCTTAGAACCCAACGAATCAGAAATTGAGCATGAGGATTTCTCCTACTTTTGGGACCAAGATTCATTTCACCCCCTAACCAATGAAGCTATGTTCTATATCCACTTTGAACGCACAGGTGAAAAAAAACGGGAAAAAGTATTCACTTACGATTGGCGGCTTTGGTCGATACCCGAATTACGTGACCTTTTATCGGATGCAGGTTTTAGCGATGCCCAAATCTATTGGGAAGGCACTGATGAAGATGGTGATGGCAATGGAATATTCACCAAAACCACAGAAGGTGAAATCTGTGAGTCTTATGTTGCCTATATTATAGCTAAACGCTGAATGGGGAGGCGTAATGCTCCAGATCAAGCATCGCAGCTTTTTGGCTAGTCCCTCCCGACCCACTAAATCCCCCTAAGCGGCCACCGGATGCCAAAACACGATGGCAGGGGATAATCAAGGGAACAGGATTTGTTGCCATAGCTCTACCAACAGCTCGGGCTGCATTTGGCTTGCCTATAGCTATGGCTAACTGCTTATAGCTGAGGCAGGTTCCCCGAGGAACCGTTCTGAGGTAAGAATAAACTTTCACTTGAAAGTTAGTCCAACCGGACTGATCAATTTTCACATGGGAAAAATCTACAGACTTACCTTGGTAGTACTTCTTAATTTCTTGCACCAAAAAGCTCAACCATGGGGGCATTTGGAGGGCTGACCTCGCTTCTGGATAAGAAGTGCTGACGCGGCGTTCTACTTCTTCATGGTTCTCTAAGGGTAGATATGTCACCATCACCCCAGAGCTTATCCAGATAATGCAAAACCAACCAGCATTAGTTTCAAATGTATAAAACTGCATACTCATTCTCCAAAAAGTCAAATTTAGTGACGTACTATGGGAAGCCAGTCATAGGGCAATAACACGCTGGCAGCTTAAGCGCAACGAAGACCAAAGCGAACCAGAGCATATAAGAAAATGAGGGACACTCCTAGTTTCTGTCGGCCATAACTCCATACAAAAACCCTAGATGGCACCGGGTACCCCAACTGCCGTGTCGAAGTAGACACCACTAGTCACATCTTAGAATTAGCTGTGCAAGTACTACAAAGATGTCCTTTCCATAACTTTAACTTTAAACTAGGAAATTCGGTAAAAAGCTTCCTAGCAGATATTCCCTTGAACCACTTTGCAAGTTGCGAAGGTAGAATAAAGAGGACTCAAAGAAATGAGAAACACCTATTCTTCATTATCTCGCTGGGATTTCAAGGCATCGACAAGCTTATAGGTGGACATATCAATTTTTCTAAGTGGTGAGAAACTATATTCTACGAATTCGCTAGTAGTTTTGATTCCAGTTAGCCCTGTCTTGCAGCCAGGATCGCAATAAATCTAATGTCCAAATTTAAAGTTATAAGCTTCCTTTACTTCGAAAGAAAACTGTTCATACCATTTCTTGCTCATGTCATCGTACTTGATTTTTACAAACTTAAGGTTTTGCACTTTGATATGAGGAGCTTCAATTATAATCCAGTCTTTGAGTCCTTTACCAAAGGCAAGAACATCCATCTACAACGTGGGCTGACCCATATGATCTAGAAATCGTTGAGATGGAAGTCATGCTAAACCACTGTCATTTGATTAAGCTTTGAAAGGGTCATCTTTGGAAACCGAGTATTACGTGGGAACAGTTGGGAATATGTCCAAAGAAGTTGATTTACGATACATTCAGGACCAAAAAGTTCACTCACCAAGCTAATCGCTTGGATCGTGATGGAGCCTTATATCCACCATTTGAAAAAGTCGGGATTACAGCTCATTGTTCTAAAAATGAGTCTGGAAAGTGTAAAGATAGGATTCATATTTGAATTTCATAGACACTTTCTGAATTGAGTCTAAACCTCTATCTTTACACTGACCAAACGAATGACCGAAAACCTTTAACAGAAAGACTTTTCAGAAGATCGCTATATTTCGGCCAAGATCTATCCCAACGCTGTTATTAGCTCTTAATTTGCGACGAGAACTTCAAAGCTGCTTATACTTTCCACAATGCCACCGAAGGGTATGAGGCAGGCGCCGTTATCAGTAACTTGGCCAAGATGGAGGCCACTGGCTACTTTAGCGCGACAAAGATATAAATCCGATCCGCCAAGAGATCCATAAACAATACTACCAGCTGGTAGACTACTCGTACTGGCAGTAACCCAACTGGCATTGTTACCCGTAATAAAGTTGAAGGTGAATCCCTGGGTTTCAGCGCCGTCTAGAGCAATATTACAGGCACTAAGATGAGTTCCATATTTTCCGGGGATAAATTCACCATTCTTGATAGTGACACAACCAAAAAGATCCTTGTCATCGGCTTCATAGCCCATAGCAACAGCTTCCTTCAAAGTGTGTGTAACCTTATCACCGAAAGATTCAAAAGGATTTGGGGCTGGTTCTGCAGAGCCTTCGGGTGCTGTATAAAGAAAGCGGTCCGGTGAGCCAGCTCCTGGAATTGTAACGATGCCTGCTACCGAGTTAGCCACAAGTCTTCTTGTAATCAGATCGGGTGTTTCACTAGGAAACTGCTCGAGCAATAGGGCTACGGCTCCTGCCACGTGAGGAGAGGCCATTGAGGTACCACTTAAAGCTTTGGTAGCGGTATCAGAGGAATTGGTTGCTGACGTGATACCTGCACCGGGGGCAAAAATATCAACACATGGTCCAAAATTGGAGAAAGAAGCCCTTTGATCATGTCGCGTAGTCGCACCCACTGTAATAACTGAATTTTCACGAGCCGGAGACTCGCCACAAGCATTTGCAGTGGAGTTTCCAGCAGCCACAACAAATACAACGCCTGTATCAACGGCATTGGCAATACCTTCATCAAGTGCACCTGAAGCCGAAGCACCCAAGCTCATATTAGCAACGGCGGGTAGCTTGGCGTTGGCAGCAACCCAATCAACGCCTTTGAGAACTCCAGCGACAGTACCAGAACCTTGACAATTCAAAACTCTAACCGGATGAAGGATGACGTCCTTGGCAACCCCATATACGGTACCGCCAAGCGTTCCCGAAACGTGGGTGCCATGGCCATCACAATCGTTTGTTCCCAAACCATCATCAATGATAGAAAATCCTTCTCCGACTCTTCCGGTAAACTCCACATGGGTACTATGGAGTCCAGTGTCGATTACATAAGCGTTAACACCCCGACCTGATGAAGTATAAAAATAAGATGAATCTTGACCGGTTCGGGAATCAATCCGATCGATGCCCCAAGGTGCATTAAGCTGAGTTTCGTTGATGAATACATACTGATTGGCTTCCACAAAAGCAACATTTTCGTCTTTTGCCAATTCAGAAATTGCTGCTTCGCTCGCATTTACGATGAAACCAGGAAGCACATTTTGATATTGGTGAGAGACTTTGGCTTGGAAAGACGTTTCCACATAGTTGGCAAAGCTCTGAACGGCGGCCAGTCTTGAGACTTTACTAGCAGCGGTATCTTGTTTCATAACAACTATGTATTCTCCAGGTACACGCGTGTTGCTATGCAATCCCCTAACATCTGCCATCGCTTGGGCAGCCACAGCTAAACCTAACGCTGACACAGTTAATGCCATTCCCAGACGGGATCTAGGGGTAAGCGAAAATGCTTTCATAAAAGCTCCTTTTTAAAGCGAAAATTAACATGAACGAGCATCTTTTTTGCAGTTCAAAAGATCGAATCGCTACGAAAAGCAGCAATAATATACGGAGAGCTCATCAAACACTGATACATAGCTCAAATTAAAGTAAGATATACATTGTCTTTCAGTTAAGAAGTCTCATATCCACTAACTGGGAATTTTCTTAAATGAATTGCAACTCAATTATCACTCCAATGCCCATGCCTTGAACATTTGACTATTCTCCCTATATTGCCTCCGAACTACTATAGCGAATAGATACCATGTTCATAATTTTAGCAATATCTCAATGTTTAAAGGACTCATATAATAATAATGTAATAGCTATATAAAGCTGTAAAAACGTGCGATTACCAGCAAAAATTGAAAAAATTTAAACTCATTATAATCACAATAGGCTTTGATCTGTCATTCGGTCTGTGGATTTCAAAACTATCAATTTTCACCCATTGCCAACATTTCAACCAAGTTTTGTATGGTGATCATTATACTGATGTTTTTTATCTAGGGTATTACATGTAAAGATCTGTATTTACAAAAATTTCATGAACGCCAAGTAAACCGCGATTACAATAATGGAAGTTTTGGTTTTGTTCGCGGTCACACTTCAAGGTAGTCGTTCAAGGCAAGGAATACAGATTCATTTATAGTAATGTGCTTAGTTTTTCTGGGTTCTTTTCCCTTACGATAAAGTTTTCGCGAGCCATTAGATTTTTTACTGATGAAAGTGGAATGGCTACTAGATCCAAAAGCTCTAAGAGATGAATTAATATCACCTTTGCCATTTGAAATTTCGATATAACTGAGCTCCGGAGTCCAACCAGAAAAAAACCATTGTATTTCGCAAAAAATACTTTATTAGCACACCAACGATGGAAATACCATTATATCGGAAAATCCATGTAACATAATGTTTTCTTCGTCAGGAATACTGGCTGCAAATCAAAGGCAAGCTATGGGGCGGACATCAGTAGTCACCAAGTTATTGCCTAGTTTCTTGTGGCAGTGCACCGTTGGATGTTGTTAGGAAATACGTAGCAAAACAAAGAGAACCACTAAACCCGAAAGTAGTTAGAAAATCACTCGAACTCACAGGTAAAAAGAGAAAATGAGAGAAGGTATACTCACCATCGCTAAGCGCTCAAGTTCACATATACTCGCTTGACTCGGCCCTAAAGAACCAAGATTGCGCGAGAATTTTGTTAAAAAAAATTGCTAAAATTTTTATGAACGATTTCAGGCGCTAGTGCCTGTTTACGTTTTTAAAAACCCTCTAATTACAAAGATATATAATTCAAGTGTAAGAATTTTCAGAAAAAGACAACATGTAAATTACATTCTGGAGATATCCAATAGAGCTCAGGGTGTTACAATCCAACAAAAAAGACTATCCGAATCCAGGCAAAAATCTCTGCTAGCACTACCTGAAATTGTAGGTAAATTCAGCATTTTCCGCTTGGGAATTCCTGGTACAGTTTTTGCTGATAAAAAGGGTAACCAAAAACACAAATCAAACGGAATTTTTATGAAACCACGTTCACTAACCACATTAAAAACTCAGACATTACTTATTTCAATGCTAACTTTCTTAATGATGGGTGCTTGTTCCGAGTCGAAGCAGTCTGGAGATGGGGAGACTGCGGCGGCAACACCCTCTAAAACAGATAGTAATAGCAATAATCAAGAAGAAGGTGACAATTCAGAAAATACCTTAGATGAAACTGCCTTCACTACATTTAAACAAAAAGCGATAGAAAGCTGTAGATCAAGTATCACTATTTATGTCGATGAAATTCTACACACAGGTTTTGATGGAACCAAGGGATTTGAAACACCAATCTTAGGTTTTATGGACTGTGAGCTATCTGAAGATTTTTATAAAACTGAAATTACAGACGCACAATATGATGAAATATCGGAAGCATTGTATGAAGTTACATCATTTACCGATGAACAAGCTCAACTCAGCTTTGAAACTCCTGATATTTTCCAAATTAAAGAGGGTTCGGTTAAGATCGAAGAAGGTGTCTATAGGGCTGTTCTTGTACCTATAGCTGCAGGAGAGTCGAATATAACTCTAGCACAGGGAGATAATTCGGCATCTGGGAAAATTATAGCTAAACAGTACCAGGAAGTAGACGTTATTGCGGGACAAAATATCTATAATGGAACAACAGTAATTAATGGGGTAACGGCATGTTCTGGTTGCCATCAAGCTGCAGGAGGTGTCGATCATTCAGCAAATTTAGTCGGAGTATGTTCCGATACAGAACTAATTTCAGCTGTAACAACTAGTGTTTATGGTAACAACGATGAAGGAGAAGTTGGTATATGTACCGATTATGCACTTAACACGCCTCATAATTGGACCTTAGATGCGACTCAGGCAGCACAGGTTGTGGCCTACCTAAGAAGTCTACCATTAGAAAAAGAAAAGCCGGCGGAAGATCCAGCAGCGAACCAATAATCGGCTATTATTAAAGCAGTCTCCTCTGAGCAGGTTGCTAGCACCATGACGTCGCATGCGGCTATACGAAAGATCATCGATTTGATTAAAGTGATATTGAGCAATTGAAGGCAATAAAATGGCACTTTATTGCCTTACCAAATTTAAGACGATTGCAAAATAGGGTTTTGGGATGCCTTAAAACCCTTTCTACCAAAATTAGTTTTTGTCGATATGGGATTTGCTACAATAAGGCTAAGGCCTTCTTACAATTTGTCCTCGTGACATCACAAAAGTGACGTTCTTCATAGCTCTTATATCGTTTAAGGGATTACCGTTGACAGCAATAATATCTGCTACCATTCCTGATTTAATGATTCCGACACTCTTTTGAATTTTCAAAAGTTTAGCGGCTTCAACGGTAGCTGCTTGAATAGCTTCCATGGGAGGCATTCCGCCACGTACCATTAATGTAAACTCTTGCCAATTATCACCATGGGATGAAACCCCAGAATCTGTGCCGAATGCAATAGCAACACCTGACTGATAGGCTCTTTTAAAAGTATCCATAAGCTTAGGGCCAATGTTCGCAGCTTTAGAGCGTAATAACTCTGGAAAGAAGCCATCAATTTTAGCCTTTTCGGCAACCCAATTACCAGCCATAATTGTAGGAACATAATAGACCTTGTGCTTTTTCATCAGACGAAAAATTTCCTTATCCATAAAGGTTCCGTGCTCAATGGAATCTACTCCAGCAAGGATAGCCCGCTTCATACCTTCTTTGCCATGGGCGTGTACGGCGACAGTGAAACCATAATCTTTCGCAGCCGCGACGATAGCCTCCAACTCAGTATTCGTAAACTGCGGGTTTTGGCCACTTTTCGCAACGCTAAGAACGCCGCCTGTCGCTGTGATTTTGATAAGGTCTGCGCCTACCTTATATCTATGCCTTACAGCCTGATAAGCTTCAGCGGGCCCATTGATCACACCCCCTAAGGGACCTACATCAAGCATATTTCTCCAGCTTGTTCCATTTGTCGGATCTGCATGACCGCCAGTAGTAGCTATGCTCTTGGAAGCTGTATATATTGTCGGTCCAGGATACAATCCGCTGTTGATAGCTTTGCGAATCGCTATGGTTTCGTTATAAGAGTCGCCAAGGTCACGAATGGTCGTAAACCCTGCAAGTACTGTCTTTTCAGCGTTTTTTAATCCCTTTATAGCACGATCAGCTTCATTGAGTGTGAAGCGCTCTACTTGAGCGTGGGGCCCATACTCCAGGGAGATATGCGTATGCATATCCATTAGGCCTGGCATGACAGTGTAGGCTTTAAGATCAACGATAGTGTCAGTTTTTGAGGAAGGAGCGTACCCATCAAGAAGCTGAACAACCTTACCATTCTCTACGAAGATAGTCTGTTGTTTCAGAAGGCGACCATGCTCTGTATCAATCAGTTGTCCGGCGTGAATGACAGTTTTGGCGGTGAGAGTGGTACAGGACATAAGATGAATAAATACCATTAAACTGACTAACTTCATGGGGTCTCCGTAGTAATCCAGGGGAGCTATACACCTGGATGGGAACATTGTAAAGTCGACATGACGCCGCAAGCGATGGATTTTCGGATTCCGGATATATAGCTACTAAGGAACAAGGATTAATGCAACGAAAACCTAGCCAATTTATCCTGATGTAACAGTCAATTACCCCCACCTAAAGGAGGGGGCTTGTGAGGTGACTCGCAAGGGAGACTAGTTGACCAGACCACTAGCAAG
>JBNKNM010000045.1:0-31482 GCA_050293845.1 Pseudobacteriovorax sp.
CTTCCGGTACTTTTAGCCCCATCGGCTGTAATAATCCAACCTTCGTAGTGCTGACCGCTCATGGATTCGATACCATTTAATTCGATGCTAACGGTTTGTGTTTGACTAGGAGTAGAATCATCTGTGTTGGGGGCCCCATTGTTATCGGAATCTGAACCGCAAGCACTCAGTGCTAAAGAAAGTAGTCCGAAAACAATTTTATGGTTTTTAATAATCATTTTTATCTCCAAAATAGCGAAAGAATTCGAGCTGATCTTTTCTAATGATTAATCAGTTAGCATTAAATCACAGTGGTTGTTAAAGCCGACTGTTGCTAGAGAATTCGCGCAGCTTAAGGGAAAGTTACACTCGAATATCCAGGTTTTCACAATGTAAGATAACAAACGCACGCACCTATAGACATCCAGAAAACAATTTTGGATTTCTGCCTGTAATAACTATATGAAATTCAGATGATAATTTGGAAAATACGGGGCAAAAGTAAATAACTAAAACCTCAGCATGGGGAGCCCTGCAAATGAAGTACTCCTGTTCTAACAAGCAGTTAAAAGTAGTAATTGATCAGTTGCTATGTCAGAAGCCATTGGTGCCTTCCAGGCTATGCTCAAAGGGGCAGGCCTTTTCAGTTAGTGCAAGTATTAATGAGCCTGCTATGACTGTTTCTTGTACTGTGGAGTGTTGTTCGGTTGTGGTTGCAAGAATTTTTTGTAAGTGGATGCAAATCCATCAAGATTCGCTTTCCAACTACCGCATGCCACACTCAAATATCAACGAAGAAACATACTGAAACTCGAATCCCCAGGTTTTCACATATGAGAGTTTATTCTAGTATTAAACAGACGGTCTTTCTTATCGTTAACAAATTCCTTCCGATCGTACGGTGAGTGAGTGGTATTGTTAGATCAATTTCCTTTGCAGCATCCCATGAAGATTCGCCTTCATCGGACGAGAACCCGTTGCATACGGCAAGGTCATTGAAAACCCACCTCCAGTTCGAAAGCCTTCTACAGTCAGTGCGAAGCGTTTTTCTAGTAACGATCCTAAGGCTAAGATTTGCGCCATTGCTGACGAAATTAATGATCTTGTCGTTTTGTTAAAATCAAAAAAGCACGTGTCAGGAAGGATGTATGTTGCATGACAGATGCTAAGGCTTGTTGTGATTACAAGGATTTCAAATTTACTCAATCTTGGCTGGTAATCGCACGTTTTCACAGTTTTATATTGCTGTTACATGAATCCTCTAAACATTATGATTATTGCGAAATACTCAAAACTTGGTATCTATTTGTTATAGTAGTTCGGAGACAATTTAGGGAGATTAGTCAGATGTTCAAGGCATGGGCATTGGAGTGACAATAGAGTTGCAATTCATTTAAGATAATTCCTAGTTAGTGGATATGAGACTTCTTAACTGAAAGACAATGTATATCTTACTTTAATTTGAGCTATGTAAGTATTTGATGAGCTCTCCGTATATTATTGCTGCTTTTCGTGGCGTTTTGGTCTTTTGAACTGCAAAAAAGATGCTAGTTCATGTTAATTTTCGCTTTAAAAGGAGCTTTTATGAAAGCATTTTCGCTTATCCCCAGATCCCGTCTGGGAATAGCATTAACTGTGTCAGCGTTAGGTTTAGTTGTGGGCGCCCAAGCCATGGCAGATGTTAGGGGATTGCATAGCAACAAGCGTGTACCTGGAGAATACATTGTTGTTATGAAGCAAGATATCGGTGCTAGTAAAGTCTCAAGACTGGCCGCCGTTCAGAGCTTTGCCAACTATGTAGAAACGTCTTTCCAAGCCAAAGTCTCTCATCAATATCAAAATGTGCTTCCAGGTTTCGTGGTAAATGCGAGCGAGGCAGAAATTTCTAAATTGGCAAAAGACGAAAATGTCGCTTTTGTGGAAGCTAATCAGTATGTATTCATCAACGAAACTCAGTTTGATGCTACTTGGGGCATCGATCGGATCGATTCCCGAACCGGTTCAGATTCATCTTATTTTTATACATCATCAGGTCAGGGGGCCCATGCTTATGTAATCGACACCGGACTCCTTAGTACTCACGTAGAGTTTACCGGAAGAGTCGGAGAAGGATTTTCTGCCATTAATGATGGTAACGGAACAACCGATTGTAATGGCCATGGCACCCATGTTTCGGGAACGCTTGGCGGTACCGTATATGGAGTTGCCAAGGATGTCACCATTCATCCAGTTAGGGTTTTAGGTTGTGGAGGTTCTGGTACCTTCGCTGGAGTTCTCGAAGGCGTTGATTGGGTTGCTGCCAACGCCAAGCTTCCCGCCGTTGCTAATATGAGCTTGGGTGGTTCGGCTTCAGCTGCAATTGATGCGGGTGTTGCCAATGCCGTTAGTTCAGGCGTTGTATTTGTTGTGGCTGCTGGAAACTCCAATACAAGTGCTTGTGGCTCGTCTCCAGCTCGTGAAGCAGCAGCCATTACAGTGGGTGCGACATCGCGAAGTGATCAAAGAGCCTCTTTCTCCAATTTTGGACCATGTGTTGACATTTTTGCCCCCGGTGTAGGTATCACGTCAGCATTCATTGAATCTGATACCGATACCGGTGATTTAAGCGGTACCTCAATGGCTTCTCCTCACGTGGCAGGAGCCGTAGCCCTATTGCTCGAGCAGTTTCCTAATGAATCACCCGATGTAATAAGAAGAAGACTTGAGGCTAACTCAGTAGCAGGCATCGTTAAAAATCCAGGAGTCGGCTCAGCGGATCGCTTTCTTTATACAGCACCCGAAGGCTCTGCAGAACCAGCTCCAGATCCCTTTGAACCTCTCGGTGATAAGGTTACATTCAGTTTGCGGGATGCAGTTGCTTTGGGCAATGAAGCCGATGGCCAGGATCTTTACGGTTGTGTCACTATTGTAGATGGTGATTTTATCCCAGGAAAATACGGGACTCACCTAAGAGCCTGTAATATTGCTCAAGACGGCGTCGAAACCCAGACATTCAAATTCCGCTTTATTACGGGTAACAATGCCAGTTGGGTTTCTGCCAGTACGGGAAGTCTACCAGCTGGTAGTATTGTTTATGGCTCTCTTGGCGGATCGGATTTATATGTGTGTCGCGCTACCTTGTCCGGTGGCCTCCACCCTGGCCAAGTTACTGATAACGGCGCCTGCCTCATTCCCTATGGTGGCGGTGTGGAAAGTATGAGCAGCTTTGAAGTTTTAGTCGCAAACTAAAAGCTGATAACTGATCGGCTTAATCCTCAGACCTAGATTGTGGATCATGGTCACGGGGTTCTTCAACAAATAGAGAGGGGATCAGCGTCCCCTCTATTCCCATTCAGAAAAATTCAAATGCGATTAGGGGTTCGAAATCCAACGGAACAAGAACGTAAATTTCGTTTTCGTATACCCCATAATACCACTTTATGGTAATTGAGGTGGATTCATCCCATCACTATCTTATAAAGGCAAGACTAAAATTATCTACTGCAGGTGAAACTACAACATTTGCTATTAATAGCTCAATTTCAAAGCTAGAAGAAGTGCGAATAAAACAAACAGAGTTTTATAATATTTCCAAGCAATGGGTACATAAAAGATTTCCTCGTGGAAACACCGGTTTTTTCTCAAGGGATGTTTCTATGATATAGATTTAATAATGGTCTTAGCTTATAAGCTTAAAGAACAAAAAATTAGCAGCGATGCTGAAGCAAAAGAATTCTTCTCAAGAAGTTGTAGATGCTATTAGTCAATTAAATAACCTTGAAGACCTACAACTAAGAATGCACATTCATCCTGGTTAAAAGAAGCAATAAATTCATTCAGTGATTTGAAATTTATTAGTAAAATAAAAAATTTAAAAATTTTAGGTTTAAGTGAAGCAATAGTATATAATTGGTCAGGTCTAGAAAAGCTTAAATCTCTAGAAACCCTCGACCTGAACTATCCCATGACCATTGATAATAATACAAATCACACCAGCATCCTTAGGAGTTTATCAAAAAATAGAAATTCTGACGAATCTAGAATGTCTTAACATGAATTATGTCCATCATGATCTTAACTTTGAGTTTTTAAAGAATTTCACAAAGCTTAGATTCTTAGATCTCCATTTAAATACAAATTCTATTAATTTCAAAAATATTAATATGATCAAACACCTGAAAAACCTGGAAAAACTAACTCCCATCAAAGGATCTGAAGATAGAAATGAAGTGCCTCACAAACTCGATTTTTTGACTAATTTGCATAATCTTGAGAAATTAACTATCAAACCTCTTTCAAAGGATCTGGATTTATCAGGAATACATAATTTACAGAATCTAACAGATTTCATTATCAATGCTTTACCACCATCATATTCTATATAATCTTGCATTGGGTTTTTCTAGTCGAAGGGATAATTTACCTCAAACGGTAGTGAATAAATTAAACAGTTATAAAATAATTAAATTCCTTTCAATCTAGAAAAACTCACTTTAGATGGGGATTCAATTAATGATCTATCACCTCTATCAGTTTTAGGGTAACTACAAAGACTTAACGGAAGTGACATTATGGACAAGGAAAAGTTCAAATATCTCAAAAATATGAAAAAATTGTATATTAACAATCAAGTAAAAATAGCTCATATTAAAGACTATTTAGGTTTACCAGGGTAGTGTTCAAAAATTTGAATAGATACAGTAATATCCTTCAGCGGACGTAGTTATGCAGTGAGTGCCATAAAGCGCTCTTGGGGAATCTGTCCTGGAATTTCAATCGGTAGTGTCGCAAACATGATGGAAAAGCGGGGTATCAAAGTCGATCACTCCTCCATAAACTGATGGGTTTTAAAATTTGCCTCACAGCTGGAAATTCAGTATCGTAAAAGGAAAAAGCAACCAGTGGCAGCTGGAGATGTGATGAACTGTACGTTAAAATCAAGGGCTAATGGAAATGGTTATACAGAGCTATAGATACAAGGTAGGTCTTTAATCTTTAAACGAGATTTATGATCTTTCTATTGAGGTGAGGTAGCTTGGACTGGGCGCACTGGTAGAAGTTGTGTATTTAAAAACTTTATACATCTAGTCTTTGTGACCAAGCATAGAAGAGGAGTGTTTATCAAACCAATGCAGGAACGTCTGAAAGTGCTGTTTGATGAGACTTACTAGCAATGATTGTAGAGTTAAATGATTTTGGTAGTGAGGATGATCATGTACATCTTATGATCTCGGCCTAAAGAATCGAGATTGCGCTAGCATCTTATTCAAAATGGGGGGAAGAGCAATACCAAGACATCTATAAGTAACAAACGTATAATCCCTTACTCGCAGATGGTACCCAGAGTCCTTGCAAGAACATCGGATGAAGGTGCTCTGTTTTGATATTAGGGCTGAGAAGTATTATTCAGGCGAGAAAAAATACAGAAAAATTAATTTAAATTTAACCCCATCTTTCGCAATCACGTCCTAAAATTTTTCATATTTTCTTAAAATTACACTTAGCAACGGAAAGCGATAACAGGAATCCCTTAGAGTCATTGTTATATTTATGAATTTTTTCGATCCAGGGTTTTAAAGGTCAACCTATGAAGCGATGTATTACTAGAGAGTCTTAAAACCTTGAATCATTTTGAGCATTCACACTCTAATTCTTTTTAGGGGATGTCTCTCACCCTAAATGGTTCGAAAGCTTTGCTCAGAAAGGAACTCTTCTATGAAGAATTTTTATAAAGTTTTGTCTGGTCTATATTCTCGCCGCCGTTTTATGAAGGGAGCTGTAGCCACAAGTGGTGCCATTGTTTCTGCCGGAACACTCCCACTTGGCCATTCCAGTTATGGCCAAGAACAGGATCTATCAGGCAAGGCTGTCGCGACGACTGTTTTTGCGGTGAATTGTGGAGGAGACTCATATACGAGCTCTGATGGTACAAACTATGCGGCCGATACAGGCTATTCAGGAGGCTCTACCTATTCCAATACAGCATCCATTTCCGGAACCGCAGACGACGCCCTATACAACAGCGAAAGATACGGGAACTCAACCTATAATGTTGCGGTTCCCAATGGTCTATATCTGGTTAGCCTTTATTTTGCGGAGACCTTTCACACTGCAGCGGGTTCAAGAAGCTTCGATGTTCTCATACAAGGAACAGGGTATATTAGCGATCTCGATATCTATGCTGAAATTGGGGGCAACGCCGCCTATGTCGTAGAAACACTCGTTACAGTGAGTGATGGTGAATTGAATATCGCGTTTATTACCAACATCGAGAATGCCAAGATCAATGCCATCAAGGTTGCCTTGGTTGGACTCGGCGCGGCCTTCAACTACACCCCGGTGACGCCTATTGCTGAAGAGGTCATGACCTTTGACGCATCAGCTTCGACCAATCCCGATGGCACGATTACGGCTTACTCGTGGGACTTTGGAGACGGAACCAGTAGCACCGGGAAGGTGAGGACCCACACCTACTCGACAGCCGGTAACTACCTCTACACCGGTGATCTGGAATACCTGGAGGCAGTTTATCCGGTATTGAAGTCGGCGTGTGAATTCTATCAAGACTTTTTGATCGAAGAACCCACCCATCGCTGGTTGGTCGTGAGTCCTTCTATTTCGCCAGAGCAAGGACCTCCGGGGCGTCCTCCGATCTGTGCCGGGACGACCATGGACAATCAACTACTGTTCGATCTCTTCTCCAAGACCATCAAGGCAGAATGTCGACAGCGCCTTGATGGCCGAATTTCAAAACCTACTCGATCGCATGCCACCGATGCAGATCGGCCGCTACGGTCAATTGCAGGAGTGGATGGAGGATCTAGATGATCCCAACAACACCCACCGGCACGTTTCACACTTGTACGGTCTGTTTCCGAGCAATCAAATCTCGCCCTTCTCATCGCCCGAGCTCTTCGATGCTGCGCGCACGACACTCATGCAACGGGGCGATGTCTCCACCGGATGGTCGATGGGCTGGAAAGTCAATTTTTGGGCGCGGCTGTTGGACGGCAATCATGCCTTCAAACTGATCAATGATCAGCTCACCTTGGTCGATCCAGTCAACGGGTCGAGCGGCGGTACCTATCCCAACTTTTTCGACTCACATCCGCCTTTTCAAATCGATGGTAATTTCGGTTGTGCCGCCGGTATTGCAGAGATGCTGCTTCAATCTCATGATGGTGCGATTCACTTCTTGCCCGCATTGCCCGATGATTGGGCTGGTACCGGAGAGGTCACGGGTCTGCGAGCCTACGGTGGTTTCGAGGTCAGTTTTAGTTGGCAAGATGGGCAGATTCTCAGACTCGTCGTCGAGTCCCGTCTCGGTGGGAATTGTCGCATCCGCGTCCCAAACAGAGTTGCAATGAATGATGGGACCCCCTTGGAACCGGCTCTAGGTATCAACGTGAACCCGTTTTTTGAAACAGCACAAGTCAAAGATCCGCTCAAATCCGCCTCGGCAAGACTCAACGACGTGGTTTAGGATGCGACCTTTCTGTTCGACTTTCCAACAGAAGCGGGAAGGAGATACACGCTTCGTTCTATCTAGTAAAGGTCTGAGCGAGAAGCGAGCCGAGATACCGCTATGCGACGGTATCTCGGCACCGCAGCTCCGTGCCGATCCCTGGGCCTCCGCGTCATCCCGTGGCTCAACGGTCACAGCCAAGTATAGGTAAAAGGAAGCAGGAAATTCCTCTCCAAGAATTTTACAACTATGTGGCATGCGGCACTGGGAAATTATAGTCTAAGGCTAATGATACCTGGTTTAAATTTAACTATTCCAGCAGTCATTCAGGTATTAAATGTATCAGCTCTCAAAACTAAAGAAATCGAGCTAGGGATAATAGATGAAAGTTCCAGTGATAGAGATAACTCCGAAATGATTTTTAATTCGGGATTATCAACTGTCAAGACCTTCAGCTAAATTTCTGGACGAGGTGTCGGCATGGGAGCTGTCAAGAGCTTTATTGAATATGCCGTTAGAACGATCGAAATTGTCAAGTTTTGCAATATCTCTACCTTCCCGTTTGCTAATGTTTGAGACTAGATCCAAACACCAAGCTGTCAAACTAATTTAATTTTACACTGTCTACTCCTTATGCATGTTTCATATTTTCCCATTTCAGAATTTTAGCTACATTTTTACTCATAAGTTTTCAGAATCTCGATTTTTGGCACGATCAAAATAAAATTAATTCATGAATTATAACGAGTTATTGATTCAGTTTTTAATTCTTATTTTAAAGAATGAATCCTTAATTCGTCGCAAAAAATGGTTCCTTAATTGCATCAAAAAGGATGTTGGATATTTAAGAATCAATTACTAAGGGGTATTTTATGAAAACAGTCGGTTTGTTTATTTTGAGCTTCATCTTTGTTTCCTGTAGTAAGTCACCCTCTGTACCCACTGATACAAGCCAAGGAGTGGCGGCTTCACCCAGTGCAGTTGAGAAAGTTAAACCGCAAAACCAAGATGTGCAGCAGTCTACACCACAAGACGATGCTCAAAAACAAGAACAACTTGCTTCACTAGAACAACAAAAACAAGATATAGAAGCAGATATTGCAAACACTGAGGCTAAGTTGGATGAAGCTAATCAACAGATGCAAGACGTGCAAGCTGCTTCACAGCAAGGTCCCGCTGGTATTGCTACAATTGCAGCCAAAAAGGACGACATGGAGCAAGGCTTTGCCGCTGTTGGTATCGGTGCCAGTGCTATCCAAGATTTAATCGAAGCTATTATTGACCTTGATGTCGCTGGTATTATAGATGCTATCATGGACTTAATTGGTGGTTTGGAAGCTGATCTTGCCGCACAGAATGCTGCCTTAGATCAGGTAAATGCTCAAATCGATGCTATAAAATAGCCGTTTCTTTAATTTTTAACTGTTCATTCTAAACTTCTAAAGATTCATCTCATCTTTAGAGGTTATGGGAATGCAGCAGGGGTTGTATACAGCACTTTTGCGAGTGGAAGATTTCTTTCTTGCTTGTGGTATGTGACACCAGAGCACTTGAACCAAAACACCCTAGCGCGTACCCTTGATGCCATCTACAACCGACAATGATCAAGTATATGCAAAAAATGGTGGCCTTACATTTAACAACTCTTGAATTCCAGGATTTGTTTTAAAAAGTTTTTTAATTTGGTCATTATTTTTTGCCCGTCTGCAATGACGATGCTAATGCCTTGAAAAACCTGAAAGACTCGATTTAGAGCTGGCTTTGTTGCCGGCTTTTGCGAGCTATTAGCTATTATCAAACACCTTATCACCAGCTGGAACGGGTCGAATGACTCCTCCTTTAAGATTGTCAAAAATCTGTATTTCGGTCAATTTTAGCTCCATCACCTTCTAACCTAATTTTATTTCTTTCTTGATGAGACTGTGAGAGAAAACTGCAAGACGATAGGTAGTTTTAATGTCAATTCCATCTAATACGGATCACTATTACTTGTAACGACCATCCTGATGGTGTTTTCGTAGTATTTACAAGAAGATATAGAGATAATGACGTTTTTAGTTCCCAAAACCTTCCTGTTTGCTTCTTAGAACTTAAAATTTTTTTATTATCAGTGTGTTATCTCATCTTCTCAAGAGCTATCAAAATTGCTACCAAAATCATATCTCAAGTGTAATTTTAAGTAGATGTTTTTATTAGGCTAAGCCTATTGTGAAATTGGTACCGAATATGCATTTTCTTTATTGTCCCAAATTTGAAACCTAGCAGTATCTTCTTCAGACCTAGCATATCTTCTTCAGACCTAGCATATCTTCTTCCACCATAATAGAGAGCCCCCACTCTCTACCCCCTTCCTATCTGTCCTTGTAATGGCATGGCATCATCTATCCATTTGTTTTTTGAACACAACTATATCCCGAACGATGGACTCGCTCATACGGTGGCTAGCATCCAAATACATTGCCGTAAAACCGTGTTCTACAAATAGTGCTATCAAGGTTTCTCGCTTGGGCAGGTAACTATTATAAGATAAAACGATGGCCCCTCCTGCTTTTAAGAGTTGTAACCAGATGGGGATACATGCTTCCAGCGTTGCTAGAGGATTTCTTGTTTTGGTGCTGGTATAATGTTGTACTCCATAAGGTAGATCGCTGATGATAATATCAACCTTCTCTCCTTGTAGTAACGCTACAGCATGGCTCGCATCACCCGTTATAACCTTGAAACTTGACTCTGGTGATCTCACTTCAATAAAATGGCCTCTTCGAGATTTCGTTTTTTTGCCAACGAAGCCATTACTGAACTTCAGTTCTTGTTGGCTCAACTTCTGCCATTTTTTGCATATTTGTAAAATATCGTCAGCGGCTTTGGGGTCTTGTTCAATGCCTCGGGCTTCAATCCGATATCGCATGGCCCATAGTAAGGAGGTTGCGCGGCCGCACATGGGATCAAGTATTTTCACATGCTGACGACCAACAGCGGCTAGACCCAAATTTAGTAGCATTTGGGTTAAGCGCTCATTGGTCTTCCCTTTAAACTTTGACCCAAATACAAAGCGCTCATCAAGATAGAGTTGGTCCTTTGTGGTGAGAGGAGTCATAGCTCCGGATGAGTCCTTGACAAAAACTCCTTGAACGAAGGAAAGCCGCACCAGTTTTTCCAGGTCTTCGCTGGCGATGCTGGTTTCAATAAAGTCCATGTTTCCGTAGTTCAGATACGTACTGTCTGCTTTTCCTAGGGTAAAGCGCAGCTCTTCCATGGCCACCTTTATATATTCGGAAAAGAAAGCGGCTTTTACTTCGGGAGATACCAGTAACAGAACACTTAGCATAGTTTCCTTGAGTTTCTCGAGCAGGGGCTATAAGGTACTATTATTGTTACCATTGGATGATACCAGCGGCCCAGGTAAAGCCTGCACCAAAGGCCGCTACTAGTATTTTTTGGCCGCGGGAAATCTTTTCTTGGCGTACACATTCGTCTAAAAGCATAGGAATCGATGCGGCGGAGCAGTTGCCATATTTCATGATATTGTTTTGCACCTTGCTCTCGGGAATGCCTAGTAATGAAGCCACTTTTTCATTGATGCGTAGATTAGCCTGATGAAAGAGAAAATGATCGATATCATCTAAAGTTAATTCATTAATTTCCAAGACTTCTTTAACCACTTCAGTTAGTCGGGTGACAGCGTGTTTAAAAACATAGCGACCCTCCATAATGGGAAAGTGACGCCCGGCCTGAATGTCTTCTGCTTCGAGCCAGCGCTTGCCCTTTGCTGTGCCAGGTTTTTCGATCCATAGCTTACTAGCAAACTCGCCCTGTGAGTGCAGCGAGAAATTTTTGATCGACGACGAGCTATCATCCGAAGGCTCTAAAATTACCGCTCCAGCACCATCGCCAAACAGAACAGAGACTTCCCGTCCAGCAGTAGACATATCAAGGATTAGCGAGTGAATTTCGGCTCCGACCACTAGAACCTTGTTATATTGGCCAGAGGCGACAAATAGCTTGGCTGTATTAAGGGAATAGAGAAAGCCCGAACACTGGCATCGGATATCCATAGCCGGTGTGGTTGAAAGGCCAAGTTTTTGTTGTAAAATTGCCGAAGTACCAGGAAATTCATGGTCAGGAGAGAGAGTGGCAACGATAATAAGATCGATATCTGCAGGTGTTAAATGTGCTGATTTTAAAGCATTATGAGTGGCTTCAAGGGCCAAATCAGCTGTGGATGTAGCACCTTCCACATGGTGGCGCTTTTCGATACCTGAACGCTGTCTGATCCACTCGTCAGAAGTATCCATAACCTTTTCAAGGTCTTGATTCGTAACGACTTTGGGGGGAACATACATTCCCGTACCGGTGATTCTAACTGGTCTAAAGATAGTCATTATAGACACCTCACTGTATTCTTTAGCTCCGTTTTCTAGCACGGTAATAGATAATTTTGAACTACGATCGCAAATTATTCGTAGTCCATATTCCCTTTTGTCATGCTTCCGGCGCTTAAGACTATCATTAACTATGAGCTATTTCATGATTTTCTTTTATATTTACTTTCAGTTTGTCCCCAAACTATGCCAATGAAGTGTACTGATGGAGCAGAGGTTGTTTCACCCGTTTATGTATAAATATGGCGTACAAACCTGCATCAAATATCAACTTCATCAATATTATTGGTATCGATAAAGTTGGAGAAGCAAGCCCCAAACCAGCACAACTCGCCTTCTTTATCGGATTCTTCTAGGATTTTCTTCAAGTCCTTATGGTAGCGTTTTTGTAATACTTGGATCTTTTCGAGGTCTGCTGTGGAGACATTTTCGGTGAAGAAATATGCGACACCTCCTTTTGAAATATTATCGTCATCGAAGACGGAGAGAAGATAGGGAATAAAGGATAAAATTTTTCTTGTAGAGGGAAAACTGATGAACTCTTTTTTGGCAAAGTATTTCCCATTTTCAAACTTCACTAAATCCATATCGTGAAGATCTTTTAAGGCCTTTGTATAGGAGATGCCAAAGAGGCTTGTAAGCATTTCCTTTTGTACGCCTGTAGTAATACTAAGGAGATAAACAATGAAATGTTCTTTACGATCTAAGAAATCAAATAAAACATCATCGTTATCATTTGAAACAGATTTTTCTGCACCCAGGATCTTAGAAAAGGCATCTAAAATTTTTGGTTGATGTACGTTAATGATTTCTTTGGTTTTTGTACTTCCAAAAACCATTAATAGTACAGGTACTAGCCTTTCCACAGGGGGGTTGATTACTAAATTATAGACGTTTATGAGAGTGGAGTACTTTACACCTGTTCTTTTCGCCAGGGCGTGAATAGAACGTTGTGAAGGTTTCCTACTGATCCATTGGTCTATACCTTCTTTAATTTGTAACTGTAATTCCATGTATAAAACCTCCTAGGAAGCAGATATTGCATGATGAACTTGTTGAGAATGTCCTTTGGCTTAAACAAAATATGCTAACAACAAACGGTGTTCCCATAGGTGTTAATATCAATGGGATACTTATGGGTTGTTAGCCAGCTAAAGCTTGTTGATTCCATTGATATCAGGATATCTGTTTGTCCATTACTGGAGGACGATTTGGTCCTTTACCGAATATCGTAAGGATCCCAAAGACTTACTCATCATTATCCTATTTATTATTTTCGCTTGAATTAGAAGGCTAATATAACACGGATGAATTCGCAAGAAAGTATTGCAAAGAAAGAATGCTGAAAGCGACCTTTGCAATTGAGGAGGTTAAACTAGTCGTTGTATCAAGGAAGGAGAAACTTCCCCTTCCCGTGGATAGATGAAACTTAATTACTGATTTTGATCCCAAAAAGAGATAGCAGCTTCTTCAACATCAACACCACCTTCCCGGATAAAACCTTTGCCACTTAGAATTTCTAAATGCTCATAAATTTTGTTGGGGAAAAGCTCAAGGTAAAATGTCTTATCTTGAAAGTAGCTGGCTTCAAAGTCGTTGAATGGACCATATTTCTCACCATCTTCGCCTTCTTGCTGGGCAGTGACCTCGCCTTCTTTGCCAACACGATCCGTCTTTTTGAAGCCCATATTTTCAGGGTCAACAAATTTGAACTCGAACTCAACTAGTCCTGTTTGCTCGTTTACACGGAATAGACTAGCAACTGAGGTGTTTTCAGCATTGACACCGTCGTCTGGATGGGCACCGCAGTTATTTGGCTCAGGACTTGTGCCGGTGTTGAGATTAAAGCAACCAATCACCGTGTGCTTATCTTCGAAAGTTTTGATGCTGAAATAGGCTCTTAGCATATTTTCATGATTAGTGATCTTGAAACGTCCTTCAAGCATAGCATGAGCTAAATTTGATCGATGGCCAACTTCGAAGCCTTTGAAGCTGGTTGCCGTAATCTGATCATTGAGGCGACTATACTCTCTTTCGACAGCTTCGATCTGACTCTGCAAGAATCTGATGGATTTTTCCTTTTTTTCGTATATCTTCTGATCTCTCTCACTGAGTGGTGGGTAGAAAAAGCCTGCAATAGCAAAGTAACCTTCAATACTTTTACGGTCCTCGACAGAGACAGTGTTACTATCAATTTCTGGAGACTCCAGAGCCGGGCCACTGGCTACTTGATGGTAGAGACGGTCACTTTCACTATTTCTGTGGCTGTAGTTGAAGCGTCGACCAATTAAATGCAAAACCTGCTCAGTAGTAAAAGTGCTGTTAGGTCGCGGACTAAACACACCATTATTCTCAAAACTGGTTATAATCGCTCCAGGGGCTTTTTTTAATGGTAAGCTACTTTCGATGTCGCCACTATAAGAACGATTAAAGGCGCTACACAATGCGCGAACGCTACTGTCCACTATCCTAGTACAGGAGCGATCAGAACTTTGAGACAGAATGATAGTAGAAAAAAAGTTCTTTTTATCCCTGCCCTCTCCTAGAATGATGTTTTTAATGAGTTCTCCTCTAGGACCAGGAGGAAATATAAGAATGCTAGTATCTACAGCTAATACTCCGCGGAAGGCTTCAACCTTGCTGGGATCGAGGAGGTCAAGAATATCAGTGCGCTGATCTTCAGGTAACTCTGCAAATACTTTGCCTTTTACCATGCCTTCATGCCAAAGACAGGAAAAATAATTCTTCCCTGTATCTGGGGCATCTGCACAGCTTTCCACATCGGTACTAAAGTAGTTTTGTGCAGCGTAATACGGCTCACAAAATGCCATAGGAGTGGGACGCTTGTAGTAGTTAGTTTGCGCAAAGTTTGAGTTTGTAGCTAGCTCCCAGATCTTAGCCTCACAATACTGCTCAAATAATGCATTTGCAGCTTGCTTCTGAGGGCTGTCTTCTGTGCCATGGAGGAGGTCAAGTTCTGTAGACCACCACGTGTTGGCGGTATTGGCGAGAGTTTCCTCGTCGGGTGGGTTCTTGAGCTTGAGCTCCCGTGTGAACTGAACCAGCTCGGTTTGCAAATCTTTGATAGCCAATGGGTAGACACCATCGGAGCCAAATAGTCGCTCATAGTTGACATCTTCAGTATACTGTTTAATCTTTCCCCAGGCTACACGCGAGTCGATGGAGGCCTGCAGTAAATCAGCAATATCCTGAGGCTTTGCTTTCTGGTTTAGCAAAACAATCGTGCCTGCATAGCCTACGGTGTTTTTACTAGGGTTAAGATTGTAGACGCCTTCACTATCGATGGGATATTCAGGGATGTCGATAGTATCTACAATTTGTTTTTTGGCCTCAGCCTTTTCCTGGTTGCAGGATATCTGAAAACTGCAAAATATCCCGATAGCTAGTGCGATGTTATATTTTTTCATATTCTGTTCCCCACCTAAAAGAATAAACGCAGATCAATTTGTGTAAAATCTGTCCGCGGGACGTTCCGGCTTTGATACTGCTTTCTGTACTCAATAGTAGCTATGAGAGGTAAGGGGAAATCCTTTCTTTTATACATGTCGACCGTGGATACCCCTATTCTTGCCTGCCAGTATAAGGCATCATGATCAGTGTCTCTTTGCCACTCGTCCTTAGATACGAGGTCTGCTGTTTTGTAAACATCGGCAAATTTCCGGTAATAGACCAGACCAAGTCCCGTATTGATACCGGTGTCTGTTTGCTGATACTGGATCGAAGTACCAGCGTCTATTTTATCACCCAGCTTAAAGCTGAGGTTCTCGCTGCCTACCTCGATGGTTTCTTCTCTGGTTTTTAAGCGGGCGTTCTTTTGTCCAGGAGCTTGGTAGGTATACTTAAGGTGTTGATTAACTGTAACTTCGGGAGTGATGACTTGATCTGTTAGAATCTGAGCAAAGAAATCCCACTGTCCATCGCCAAAGGGTAAGTCAGTAAGAATAGCAGGGTTATCTTTTCTACCGGTGGGAACAACCAAGCCTTCTGAAACGGCAGCCTTGAGTATATCCCCATCATAAACAAGATGTTTTGCCAGGATAGTCATGTCGCCTATAGCTGTTTCGTTCCAGGGGCTGAAGGCCTCATAATCATTGTCGGTTAGCTTTGTATTGAGGCGATTTATAGCATCGGAAAGCTTCTCAGCAGCTTCCACAGCAGATTTATTTTGATTCATGACCGGGTCCCTGAGGGCAGCAATAAACTTTTCAGCACCCTCATTGGTACGAAAGCCCACAGAAATGTCGGTACTTGCCGAATAGACTGGTAAGGCAAGGGCTACAGTCGTGTTTTTTGTCAATCCATAGGCAAAAATAGGAGCTGTTACATTGATACTAGCGTTTAAGTCGGCATAAAAGTCGCCAACTGAGTCCTGTGTAGACCAACCTTGTTGTATAAGTAGAGCTTCCAGCTGTTTTCTTTTCAGGCCGACCTCACTGGTTAAAATATTGCGAAAGCGCAAAGGCTTCCACAGTGGTTCGGCTAATGGTTCGATGTCGCCATTGCGGTTTGTTTTTGTCCGGGTATCGGTGGATACATTGCGGATGGTTAAATTGCGGACTCCTTTAGGAAGAACCTGTGTCGTTTCAAAGGCCACAGCTTCCCATGAAGCTAGAAGTCCGGCTATAATGATAAGCTTGCTTAGATACATCCCTAGCCTTTCCCTGGTAAGAGCTGCTACTTCATAACAAAGCAGCAGCTCAATATAATTGTTAGATTTTTCTTAAACGAACGTGGCGATGAATTATAGGCCAGCGAGAATAGTGTTTAGTTCTTCGATACAGTGAACTGTTTCAGCTGTTATTTCGCTTGGAATAAGACCGAAGTCTAACAAGAAGGCAAAGTCATCAACAGCAAATTCCGCTACTTCAACAGCTTCATCAACTCTTTCAAGCTCAAGGAGTACGTTTACTTTGCGACGTTGGTTTTCGCAAGAAACAGAACCATCATAACTATCTCCGAAGGCTGGGCTATCGATAGCTTCGTTGATGAGTTGTAGGGCTAGCTCAGGATCATAGAACCCACCTGGTAGAGGCTTGGCTTTAGGGTTACTTTGTATAGCGGCCTTCACGCGCTTAATGCCGCCACCTTCGTAGGTGTCACCACCAGGAACTGCCAGACCGTCTTCGATAGTATCTCTTAAGGGGCCGACGAGAAGAAGATTTTCAAGGGTACCCGATACTTGAGCATAGAGTGCAGTACAAGCAGCTTTGAAATAGTAGTATTCCGGTGTTTCAGCGCCTAGTTTATTGGGAGCGATACGCTCAATATTATCACGACAACCTTTGAAAATAGTGCGACGCTTTGTTCTATCGCTGCCTTCCAAGGTGTCTACAAGTGATTCACCTTGATAGATATAAGCTCTTGAAGCGCCAACGACAGCCCTTACAAGCTCTTCACCTTCTACTCCTGAGTCAGCAACTGCAAGATAAGCATCACGTGCTGCCACTGTAGTTTCTTCATTACCCTGGCGCTGTGCAAAAAGAGCATCCGCCTCATCAATTGTTGCTGCATTTGCGTGCAGACTCATAGCAAGTAGTAAACCGCCTGTAATTGAACCTTTCATGGGTACCTCCCGAAAATTGTGATAAACCAATTATTGCAATCGCCAAGCTACCTAGTGCCACAAAGCTTGTCAATACACACTCGAAAGATGAAAAAATAATAAATCGCTTATTTTCGATGTGATAGTTGAGAGGTTTTATTAAAAAATAATATTTTTATATAGAAGTCTATTTTTTTAATAAAAAAAATTCTCTTTTAATAAAAAAGTTCTTCTTTGAGAGGCTATAAATTTAAGAAGATTTTAGAAGATGATACATGCAATCACTTATTCACAGCTACTAAACAGTTGTTTAGTGTTCTAGTCATGGCTAAACTTGACAGATGATGAATGCTAGCCATTGCTATAATGCAGATGGCAGGGTAAAGCTCCGTTTATACCGGAGCCTGCTAAGGCATGGGGATGCCGTTTATTTTCAGAAATACTTTAATTTTTCTTTAACCTGTTTAATGGAGTCTTCCCAGAAACCTTCCTTGGTAAGGTCAACATTAAGATGTCTTGACGCGATATCCTCTGCAGTAAATTTTCCTGTATCCCTTAGTAAGGCTTGATAGGCGGGTAAAAAAGATGAGCCGAGTCGATCTTTTTGCGAGTATACGCCTATGGCAAATAGGTAGCCAAATGAATAAGGGTAATTGTAAAACCTAGTGCCAGCGATGTGAAAATGAAGCTTGGACGCCCAAAATAAATCTTCATAGTCACTAAGTGTGTTGCCATACCATTGCTGCCACGAAGCTCTCATCAGTTCATCTAATCTAGTAGGTAGCAGAGGGCCATTCTTTCGCTCTTCATAGACTTTCTTCTCAAAGGAGAAGCGTACTGGGATATTGAGTAAAAATCCTTCGACATCGCGAGCAATGTTCCAGAGGATCATCTGCTTTTGTTCGGCTTTTGGGGACACATCTAGCATATGATCCATGACCAATGTCTGGCAAAAAATACTTGCTGTCTCCGCCAGGGTCATGGGGTAACTAGTAGATCTGAGGGGAATGTCCTTCATGACCCAGTTGTGATAGGCGTGGCCAAGCTCATGGGCTAAGGTGACAACATCCTTCATGCTGCCATTATATGTCATGTATACCCGTGGTGTCCGCGATTTAGCAAACTGTGTACAGTATGCTCCTGGTCTTTTTTTAGGCCCATTGCTGCCCTCAATCCATCGATTGTCTACCATCAACTGAACGAAATCTGCCATGGAACTATCGACTGAGGCTAGGGCATCCTTGATGAGAGAAATGGCTTGAGGAAATGAAAACGTGGATTCATCAGTTGTGGGGCAGGGTACAAATCGATCCCATGGTTCAAATTGCTTAACGCCCATGATTGCAGCCTGTCTACGAAACATACTCTGGGCAAAGCTTTTATGATTTTCAATCACCTGCATCATAGAATTGAGGGTTTGGGATTCGATACGATTGCTATGTAACGTTTCATCGAGGAAATGCTGAGGTTGAGTATGGGATCTCTTTTCATCCACAGCAAGGCGCCAGCCCGCTAGAGAATTGATGATGGTAGAGAAGGTTACTCTATGGCGACCCCACTCCTGATTCATAGCTTCATAGGCAGCCTTCCTAGTGTCACGGTGGGGTGACTCCAAAAGAGAAACAGCCTGAGCCATTCCCATGTCTTTGGATTCCCCATTAGGCGTTTTAATATGACAGCTAATGGTAGAGGATAAATCGGTATATAAGTTTCCGAATGCGTCGGGACCATTGGCTTCCAGCTCGTTGAGCATATCTTCCTCTTTCAGGCTCAGTAAGGTCGCTTTGCGCATTCTTTCTCGTTCAATGGCAAATTTCTCCTCATGACCTATAGGATCAGAATAATATTTATCAATGGACATTTGGTCGAGATAAGTGAGCCAAATCCTATGGGTCTGACTACAGGAAGAAAAGTTGGTTATGATCGATTGAAGTTGACCTTTAAACTTTTTAGCTTCGTTGTGGTCAGCTTCAACGGAAAGGATGCAAGAGCAGTAAACCGATAGGTTGTAAATGAGGGTCATAGCTTCTGTTAGTTGCTGGGATATATGTAGAGCTTGGGCGATCTGTTCAGCGCTGGCTTGAATTTCTTCAGTACTAGCAGGGGGGATGGTTTTGGCCAGAGCTTCGAGGGGAAGCTTCAGGGATTGGAGAATGTCTTTAATAGCTGTGAGGTCTTGGGCCAGCACATCATCGTGTAGGCTTTTGTATTCATTAGTGTTGTCCCAATTCGGACCATTAAGTTCCTGATTTAACATATTTTATTTTCTCCTTTTGCAGTACCAGACGATGACAGCACCTATCCGGCTCAAATCAATAATCACCTGGAATTTATAACTAAAATAATAATCATTGCGAGACTTAAAAAAATCTCATATATGCTAATATAGCCTGGTCGTAGGCTCATGATTATACCCGGAGGTACTATGAGAGTATTAGTTGTAGAAGATGATCCCGCACTTTCCAATCTTTTAGTGAGGGCCCTTCGTGAAGAGTCCTATGCTGTTGACCTTGCGCAGGATGGTCAAGAAGCAGAGTGGCTAGCCTTCGAAAACCCTTACGATATCATTGTGCTCGACCTTATGCTACCTATTAAGGATGGCGTTACAGTATTAAAAAATCTACGTGAGGGTGGCATTGAAACACCTGTTCTTATCTTAACGGCTAAGGATTCCACAGGCGATGTCATTAGTGGTTTAGATCAGGGTGGTGACGATTATCTTACCAAGCCTTTTGCACTGGACGAGCTGTTAGCAAGAATTCGTGCACTGCTCCGACGGCAAAGTGCGGTAAGCTCAACCATCCTTGAAATCGGTCCCATTAAAATTGATCCCGCAAAGAAGCAGGTGACAAGGGATGATAAATCTATTGATCTGACGGCTAAAGAATATGCTTTGATGGAGTATTTTGGCCGTAATGCTGGGGTAGTACTAAGTCGAACTCAGCTTTCGGAACATGTTTGGGATATGAACTTCGAGCCTACCTCCAATGTTGTGGATGTATATGTTGGTTACTTAAGGAATAAGGTTGATAAAGCGTGGGGGAGTAACTACATCAAGACCATGCGTGGCCATGGCTATATGTTTGATGTAGACAGTTAAGCGAGTCTGACAAATGTTCATCGAACAAATTCCCATTCGTGTACGCCTAACCTTGGGACATGCTCTATGGATGGCTTTAATTTTTATTGCCATCGGTATTGGAGTCTTTCGTGTCGTTGACGATAATATACGTCAATCTATTGATGTTACGCTCATGACTTCCGCAAAAAATATCCGCGATAGCAAGGTTCTAGCGAAACGTCGATTACCGGAAGGATTGAAACACTGGGAGTCCCTATTTGAGGACTTCTTTGCGCGGAGTCATAACGAGGATATTTTTACTAAAGGAAGGAACTCCGCAAAGTCATACGCACAACTCATCGATACCTCCGGTGTGATTCAGGCAAAAACCCGTAACATCAGAGTGCGCCTGCCCGTTTCCGGTTTAGCTCTTTCCCGTGCTGAAACTGGGCGAGAAACTTTTGAAGACTTTCGTCTTCCCTCAGGGGTGGTTTTACGGCAGCTGACGTTACCTATTATGGATCGCGGCATTTTTACAGGAGAGTTGATCCAAGTAGGGACTCCGATGACATCGACTATCCAAACCCTAAAAAGCGTGAGACGCATGCTTTGGATGACTTCGGGCATTGGGCTCGCTATGTCGGTAATATTTGGTTATCTTTTGACAAAGTGGTCCTTAAAGCCGGTAGCCCGTATCACTTCAGCTGTTGCCACATTGGGTGTGAATCATGATTTTGACAAGAGGTTGAAAATCATCGGCGCCAATGACGAGCTGAGTCAACTTATGACGACCTTCAATGAAATGATCGATCGCGTTGAGGATGCTTTTATTCGGTTGCGAAGATTTTCCGGAGATGTATCCCATGAACTCAGAACGCCATTGGCGGTTTTGCGCGGGGAAGCTGAATTAGCATTGCGTCGTGATAGAAGCAAGGAAGAGTATCAGGAGGCGCTGAGGAATATTGTTAAAGAATCCAGCCAGATGTCTCATATTGTTGAAGACTTACTTTTGCTGGCCCGCGCCCAAGGAAACGCGATTACTTTAAAGGTACAAACCATTCCTACCGCAGACTTTTTAAATATAATCCAAGAGAGCATCGCGAAAAACTTTGAGCAGCGCAATGTTCGATTGCTTGTTAGTAACGAAGGGAAAGACGATATCACCCTATCCATAAACTATTATTCTGTAGCTCTAAAGAATTTATTACTCAATGCTTGTAAGCATTCTGCTCCTGGAGGGCTGGTTGAGCTTAAAGTGAGGGCGACGTATAGTGAGACATGGTTTGATGTTACCGACTATGGTGAAGGGATACCTGAAACAGCTTTGCCCTATGTTTTTGATACTTTCTTTCGGGCAGATACAGCAAGAAATCGCGGTACTGGTGGGGTCGGCATTGGACTAAGTTTAGCAAAAGCGATGATCACCCTTCATCGTGGGAAGTTGACGGTTACCTCACAACTTGGCCAGGGCTCAACATTTCGTGCAACCTTGCCCCATCAACTAGAGCCCGAGGTGAATCACCTTCACCAGAAAAAGCGAAAATCAGTGCCTATGGTACCTTCTAGCCGACCTGGACCTGGCCATCTTAAGGCTTGATCGATTTCTGTGGGGTGCTACGCAAGCTGATGATCTTTTCTTTGAGTTTGCGATAATCTTGACTTGTTGTGTAGTTCGTTTGTGCGTAGAGTCTGTTGTCAAAGTTCGCAAGGGTAAAATTTTCTGGTGGAATTTTAATGTGAGCTTGTAAGCATCCGGCATGGTCCTCACATCGCAGGATCATTCCCGCATCCTCTAAAGTTTCGAGGGCTTCATCTACCCAGTATAAAGGTAGTTCTAAAGCTTTAGCAAGTTCATCGCTGGAACAGCCCTGACCATTATTTTCCATAAAGTCGTCATAGCATTTCAGCATCAGGATGGCTGGTAGGAAATACTTCACCTCATTAGTTACAGGAAGTGAGTGCTGATGACTTGACGATTCCCGGTTGAGTTCCATTTGAAAACCCTGTTGGCTGCGCCATGTTACGAGGGCTCCCAGTAATACGATGGCCCATATAATATACAGCCAAAGAAGGAAGGTCGGAATAGCTGCCAGAGCGGCCCCATAAATGGCATGATAGTTAGAAAAAAGCACGATGTAAGCCTGAAATAGCTTTCCAGCAAGGGTTAATAGGATGGTAGCAAATATACCTCCCATAACAGCGGGGCGAACTTTTACGTTACAGTTTGGGATTAGTTTGTAAATAAGGGAAAAAAGCAGCACCATGATAAATTTGTTAAACCAATTACTTATCATAGCCCAAATTTCATTGAATTCTCCAGAGCGATAGTCTGAGATGGTGCCGAGAAACAAGGCTAGGCTGAAGGCTCCCAGGGTTGTAAACGTCCAAAAATTTACGAAACGAGTTACTAAGTTTCTTGGTTTATGGACTTGAAAGATGCTATTGAGAGCGATTTCAATTTGCCGCAACAACATGACTAAGGTGATCAGTGTTCCCGCAAACCCAGTTAATCCGATTTTGCGAATATCAAGGTTTCCGATGAAGCTGGCCAAGTAGGCAGTCATCTGCTCGCCACTTCCCGTGGCTAGATGCTCCAATATAAATTGGCGGATTTTAGTAATAAAGTCAGAATCTTGCTCAAGGAGCGGGCTGAAAAGAGTCAGTACTGCAAAGAGGGCCGAGAGCGAGGGAACGAGCGATAGTAGGCTTACATAGGCCATGGAGTAAGAATATTGAAAGATTTTGCAACGCAAAATATCTTGCCACCAGATTTGCAGATATTGCTTGATCTTCTGGATTGGAAGATTTTTCACAGCTAAAACTCGCATGGTTGTGGCTTTAGTTTAGTGGAGATAAGAGCTTATTTGGCTGCTGCGCTCACGAATCCATCCCCTAATTTTTTCTAAGCCTGTTGTTTGCCAATTTGCTTGCACTCGTTCATTCAGAAATTCTGAAAACAGCCCATCAATGACATCGACAAGAACTTGGCAAGATTTAAGGCGAAAGCTAAGAAGGGAAAAATTTTCTGTCTGGGTATATTCTTCCAATGGCTCGGGTAAACGAACAGAGCGGGGATTTAGGTCATCTCCTGAAAAAGTACAGATAAAGTCACCGATTTCTTCTATATGAAAACCTAGCCGGATCTCTTTGACGGACTTCCCCCCTTGAAGCGAAGCAGTTGCCTCAAGGCTTTGGCTGGGATCGCCACCCTTCAGAGTTTGTTGATGGGCCTTGCTATTGGGCGACTCCAATACCAGGCGATCGTCAACCCACACCTGCACCTGATAGACTTCTTTATCTTTTGCGGCTATTTTAAAAGAGCGCTCCTTGTCTTCTGAGCAGTACCAGATCCAGGTGAGAAATTCTTTACCCAGAAAGGATTTTGCTTTGGCTGTTGTCACAAGGTTCTCAATATTAGCCAGTTCTTGTTGGGAATTTCGTTCCATTTTTTTTGTAATCTCCGGATCTTATAGACTTCTTGGAGCCTGTGGATAAGCTGTGGATAAGGTAATGAGGATCAGAAAATCTTTTGTCCCGTAGACAGCTAGCCTGCCAAGATGATAGTTAGAAAAAATAGTCTCCATTAAACTGGTGGAGAATGCAATATGAGTTTTGGTGGGGATGCCATGGCAAAAAAGATGCATAAAGGATCTCGTAGGGAGGAACGATCCTATAACAGCGTGTCGTTTGACCTCGAAGAAGACGCTCTTGAAATTTTTCTCCAGTATCTTGAGGAAGATAACCCTCCTGACGACTATGATGAGATGCCACATACTAAAAAAAAGATAGGCAAAAGGCAGAAAAAACAGTCTGTATGTCATATTAACTTGGATCTCCATGGTCATACTGTGGAGGAAGCTAAGAAGCGCATTGATGCGGAGCTTTATCACCTCCGGGAGAAGAATCGCGGTATGGTCGGGCTCAGAATCATCACCGGGAGAGGGCTTCATAGTGGTTTGGGAGGGGCGATACTGATAACTGAAGTCTACGATTATGTTCAGGGAAAGTATCAGCATCTGATTGTGTCCATCGATGATCCTCCGGTGAACCTTAAAATAGGTGATATACCTTTAAAGGGGCATTTCGATGTTGTTTTTCATTTTAAATAATTCAAACACAGATAAACCTTAGATTTTTTCAGGAAGAAGCTGGTATACCAGAGGGCTCTGATTACTATAGTGAAAGGCAGCGGATGCATCCCAACAAAACCTACGAACTGACCATAGACTTTACCCCTTCTGGAGATCCGGAGGATACCAAGAACCGGATAAAAGATTGGCTTGTGAGTAAGGGAGAAGACACCTTCGTGGAAGGGGTCGTCGAAAACCTCGACATAGACTTTGACTATGAAGATCAAGGTAGTAACCTTTACGCTGCTTTAGGCGGTGAGCTTACACCTCTTATAATCTATAAGTACGACCATGAATACTTGATCCAGTTAAAAGGGTATCTCAGTGAAGCCTATGGCGATTCTGTTATTTTGATGATTAAAGAGATTGATACCCAGACCTGGATGGAGGGGTGGAAAGAAAGCTTCAAACCATTTGCAACCAAACATTTCATCGTATCTCCTCCCTGGGAATCTGTGGTACCTGATAAGGATAAGCAGGTTCTTACAATCGAGCCAGGTATGGCGTTTGGTACCGGACAGCATGCTACAACGCAGCTATGTTTGCGTTTGATTGAAGAGCATTATCGTCCCGATCGCTGGGAATCCGCACTGGATGTGGGAACGGGAACGGGAATCCTAGCTATCGCTTTAAAGAAATTAGGCTGTCATAATCTGCTAGCCACGGACATTGACGCCGATGCGATGATCGCAACACGCGAAAATGCCAAGCTCAATCATGTGACAGTAGATCTGATGCATACCAGTGTTCCGGAAGGCAGAACAGCTGATATTGTCATTGCCAATATTCTGTTGGTGGTCATCAAGCGTATCTTTGCTGAACTGGTGGGAGCTATGGCAAAGGGCGGTCGTCTCTTATTGTCAGGTATACTAGAAGAAGAGCTGGACGAACTACTTCCATTACTACGTCAGCATCACCTGGAAGTGGCCGAAACACTATTATCCGGTGGCTGGGCCGCATTATTGCTTCGGGAAAGCCATGAGTCATAGATTTCGTTTTTTCGGAGCATTTGATGACTCAGATCAACTCTGGAAACTAGACGCCGATGATTGCCAGCATTTTCTTAAGGTTTTACGACTGACTCCTGGAACCGTGATTGAAGTTTTTGATGGTCAGGGGCGATGGGCGGTGGGTCCTGCCCAGTTGACTACGAAAACACAGGTTGTCATGGCAACGCCAACAAACCAATTTCAGCCGAAACCAAAGAACAAAACGGCAGTGGCTATTGGTGCCATAAAGACATCTGACTTTGAAGATATTTTACCCAGCTTGATCGAGCTGGGGGTACAGCAGATTTTTGTTTTTTTGCAGCAAGGTGTGGACAAAAAGCGGACCCATCCCAAGGCGCAACGTCGCTGGTGGCGCATTGCTATGGCAGCCGCCAAACAGGCAAAGAGAAACTGGTTCCCGGAGGTGGTCTGCCTCAGTCAATTGCAGGATTTGCAACCCCATTTGGATGATTTTCCAGAAAGATATGTTTTAGATGCGTCAGGCAGTAACGCTCCTCTGGGCGCTGCTGGGGCGTCTCGTTTGATTGCTTTGGGTAGTGAGCAAGGGTTACGGGAAGATGAAATGGCGCAGCTTCTTTCCTGGCATTTCAAGAAGCAGAGTGTTGGCAAGCACATACTGCGGGCGCGAACGGCAGCCGTTGTAGCGGCAACCTTGTTAGCACTTTAGTATGCCTATTTGCTTGCTCCGAACTTTTGCAAGTCTATTTCCCATGCTATAATGTAGGGACTGATGTCTCCAACTGCAGGATGGAGTTATGAAGCTTTTCCAGCGCTGCCGGGACGCTGCTTATAGATCCTTTGAAGCCCATCGACAAGTGAAACTAGGGACCCTTTTTCTCCTATTGAATCTCATTAGCTCTTTAACATTGTTGGGGCTATTCAGCTTTTACTTTTGGGATATTTATACAATCGTCGCTGATTATTTTCAGCTTTCCGAAGCCAGTAGCAACCAGGTGCTTGATAAGGTGGAAGGTCCGGTGATGATATGCGGATGCCTGGTGCTAATTTTTTTAACCTGCTCATTGGTGTTATCGGTGAAGCATACCGGTCGTATCTATAATGCTCTCAATGCCATCGGGGTGTTTATTGACAAATTACCATCGAGCAGCGACGTGTCTAAGTTGAATTTACAGTATTCCCGCCAGCTCGCTGAGATAAGTGCAAAGCTCAATGGACTCAAGGACTATTATGACAAACCCAAACCTCACAGTGTTGCTATTCTGGTGGAATTTATGGAGCAGCATATGGCGGGGAAAGCCGTTGCCTGCCCCCAACTGGAACCTGGAGATCCCTTGACTCTGTTGGCCCACAAGTTAGAGCAGTTTAGGCAGGCGGGCTGCGAAAAAAAATGACATACAAAGATTTTTCGGATCGGAGGTTGACAAATTTTGAAGCTCCTCTTATAACCTAACTCTCTCAAGCAGACACTACCGCGGGGTGGAGAAGTCTGGTATCTCGTCGGGCTCATAACCCGAAGGTCGCAGGTTCAAATCCTGCCCCCGCTACCAAATTTTTATCAAAAATCGTTAATCCTTCCCATAGTAAAATCACACACTAGAATACTGACTAAGTTGTAAATGTTGAGATGTCGCAGAACTCTGTTACCCAAGGCTCATAAATTTTTGGAAAAATGAATCCATGAGATTGGTGGATTTTACAACATAATTTCGATAATCCTTTAAGAAACATCAAAAGCATCCGACACCCAGAGTATTCTGGGAGGCTATACCTTGAAGTCAGGACAGCAGCAAGTTAGAGATCAGCTTTGCGACACCTACATCCAGCAGTGTACGACCATGGTGTCTTATGCCATTGAAAATGGCATCAAGCTCGATGAGTCTGTTCTTAGCAACTTTGATCAAACCTTTCGCCATGATCAGGAAGTACAAGCTTCGTTTTCTGAGTTAACTAGCCTCCATAATTACCTTGTCGATGCTATACACCCTATTTCTCCGCAAATCCTTAAGGTACGGAAGCAGGAAATATATGGTAAAACGTGGCTCTCGCGTTTAAGTCTTATCAAAAAGCTAATAGGGCTTGCGATTTTTTTCCTTATCGCCCTTTTCTGTTTAAGCCTTTCAAAAGACGTCAACGGCGACCCAGTGAACTTTAACTTGTTTACCAATAGTGGCATACCCCTGCTCCTCAATGAACTGTTCTTATTGGTGTCAGCAGGTTTGGGTGCTTCATTTTCAGCCCTTTTTAAAGCCAATCGTTTTGTTGAGCAGGGCACTTATGATCCATCCTATGAAACCTCCTACTGGATACAGGTTATATTAGGTCTGGTTGCGGGAACTATTCTTGCTATGCTGATTCCTATTGAGGAAATTGAAAGACTTGCAGAAGGTGCTAATCAATCCCATTTATCCTCGCTAAATGGATTAGGTAAACCTCTTCTAGCAATTGCAGGAGGTTTCTCAGCAAATCTGGTCTATAAAGCTTTGTTAAAAATCGTCCAGTTCTTAGAATCTGTCTTAGATACTGTGATTCCCTCTAAGGAACTCAAGCAAATTTCTCGCAAAACTTCGTCTCCAGCTATGGAGACAACAATGAGGAGTCAACCTATGGCAACACCGAAACAAACAAGTTTGATTGATAATAATGCTAAAGATGAAACATCAAAGAGCAAGGGGGAAAAACTTGCTGCTGATACAGCAGAGGAAAGCGCTACTGCTCCAGGAGACAATAGTGCTCCTGACGATAGACCTTTCATGGGTTTTCTGAAAGACTTTGTGGTCTTGGGTGAAGGCTGCCGCAAATCTGTATATCGTGATTCCTTAGGAATTCCTACTATTGGCATCGGCTGTAATCTGAACGTTACCAGCAATCAAGATCTCATCCGTTCCATGGGAATCGATCCTCAGCAGCTGATTGCCGGTAGTGAAAGTCTAAGTGATGAGCAAATCAATCGTATTTTTTCTTGCCAGATCAACGATTGTAAGAAAAATGTTCTGCGTTTGTTTGGCAATTTTGAGAACTTGAGCCCTTTGCGACAAATTGTTCTTCTCGATATGATCTTTAACTTAGGCTACCAGCGTCTTAGCAAGTTCAAGAATTTACGCCAAGCAGTTTCCGAACAAAATTTTTCTCGTGCGGCAAAAGAGATGAAAAATTCGCGTTGGTTCCAGCAAGTCAAAAATCGTGGTCAGCGCAACGTCTATATTATGGAAAATGATACTATTGAAGGAGCTCCCTTTGTAGAGACTCTAGATGCCAGTGAGCTTTTGAAGAATACTGAGGTGGTTAACAGACTACAAAATATTGCTTAACCACTATTTTCATGATTTGGGGGTTGTTTTTCGCCCTGGTAAAACCGTTAAATTAGCTGGAGTTTTAGATTCATACTTGTCTTGCTGCGCTTCTCTCTTCCAAGAACTTAAAAGATCGGAAATTAGAAATAAGGCTTCTGGAATACTTACCAGACTCAAGATTTTTTGGGTCCCGGGTCGCAACTCTTGCTGATTTACTAGTATTTGCCAGATACCTTTGCAATTTTCTGGATCAAGACTGTCATTGGCAACCACTCCATTTTGAATCGCCACTAGGAGAAGCTGTTTGACGATGTCTTTAGCCTCGTTAACCTGCTGTTCTAGGGGGTCCATAATGGAGCTGACAATCTCCTGAGCCCGGTTTAGGATTTGACCGCAAATCGCACGCATGATTTTTTTACGGCTTCCACGCTTTTTATCAGTGAGGCTAGGATCGATATAATAAGTATCCTTGCGCCAAACCCCTATCTCCACACTGATAACATCGGAGCGCAATGCTGCGATTTTACTAAGCTCTGAACGACGGCTATGAGCTAACAGCTGTTCAAGCTTGGTAAGCCATGCTTTTAGATCGCGACTAAAAAAAGGTGATTGTTGGTCAAAGGAATTGACAAGGGTGGGGAGCTGCATTGTCAAACCCTTAAGATCTTCCAAAACATTTATCTTCATAATAGGGCCTATTCCGGAACGAGAATTTCATCGGAGTTACTGTCATCGTCATCATCTTGAGCCTGGGAGTTCGCAGTCCACTCGACCGAGTCTTCTGTGACCACTAGCTTAAAGTTTGCCAAATGCTGATGGGATGACTCTCTAACCTTAGCAGTTTGCGCTTGTATTACAATTTTTGAAGCTTTAGCATTTTTCATATTTAAAATCAGGCTAGTAACCTCGCCTAGGAAGGCTTTGCGTAAAGTTGATAGTATCTGCGGCGAAAGCTTCTGCGCATTGAGTTGATTTTTTACCAAACGATTGGCAAACATGTATTTTACGATATAGCGGGCTCCAGTACTACTCTTGTCAGTAAGGGCGGACAACGAGTTAGTAAGCTTGGGAATTCTCCCTGATCGCAAGACTTCTTTTTTTGATGATGAACGACTGCGAGAAACAGTTGCGGTCGTTCCCCGGTCAGCATATAGCTTGCTGACGATGCCCTTAACATCGAGGAGTAACTTGCTCTTCACAGCATCACTCAGATCTTCCCCTCCGACTTCCACAAGCAACTCAACAAAAGATGCTAAGATGGCTTTTGCCAGTACTGTAGTATCCGTTGTCTTGCGTTTATTGCTTGAACTTGTGGGGGCGGAGCCATCTGGGCTTAGTGTTCCTACCATGATTACTGGAATATTCAACTCGACTTGAGGTAGCCTCACTCGTGGTACAGGAAAATGTTTAAGCAAAGGGTGGCTTTGGTATTGTTCTGCTATACGGATAGTTTCCAGGTCAGCTTGCATCCTTGCTTTGGTTACAGAAGATAGCAGATGACCTAAATAATCACCCAAGGATTCATTCTCTTCATCATCTATAACTGCATTATTATTTGCCATAATAACGATCCTTTTATTACGGGATGGGGTAGACGTACATCTATTATAAAACCTTAATCCTGTGGATGGGAGAGGCAAAAAACACCCTGTTTTTCGCCTCAGCCCCTAGGGGGCATTTTAGGCTGCTGCGCCAACAACCTGTGCTTCTTCTGTTTGACCAGAGGTATTGTCGAATATGGATTCTTCTAAGATATTGAGAACTTTTTCCATACCAGCAGGAATTTCATCCTGTACGGCATGAACGCGAACATCAAGGGAGTAGGTTTTGGTTTCCTTGCTGCCTGACTTACTTGCTTTTTGGTAACTGGTATTGACCTTCAATTTTACGTTACCCATACCCCAACCATGTTTCACTGCTAGGGAAGCATCAACGCCAAAGTTTGACGAACTCTCGCGTGTCGATACACTATTGATTTTCGCTTTAAACTCAATGGTAGTGTCTTCCACTCTAATATAGGGAATAGGTACAATGGTAAGAAGGGGAACGATGAGTTCGACATTGTCGCGCATGTTTTCATCTTGGGAGGCTTTGGTGTACGAAAATTTAACGTTATTTAACGTCTGCTTGCCACTTTCGTCTTTTGTAAAGCCAACTTCCTTAATGAAGTCTACCGTCGCCTTAGCTGCTTGGGTTTGGGCATTGACGACCGCCGTTAACGGGCCACCAATCATTGATGAAAAGTCGATACTAGATAGTTCTTTACCTGGGTTAGACATAGCTCCTCCAAAAATATGAGACCATTCTCGCTGGTGATTTCGGTCAAGGGGGTGATCCCTTTAGAAGAAAAAGAGAAAAGATTCCTTAATAAGGAAAAGCTTGTTAGTTCAAATGCATAGGATCTAATTTTAAGTTCTTCTATGGTTATGATAAGAGTGGTTCTAGTAAAAACATGTCAGCAGCGCTGTATTTTATTCCTTTTGTTCGCATATTCAGATACTTTATCGGTGAGCGAAGTTCTTATGATGGCTTTGATACTTACTTTCTGGGAAGTTTATTGTATGAGAAATACCGTTTTTGGGTGCATGTCAATTACCCCCACCTAAAGGAGGGGGCTTGTGAGGTGACTCGCAAGGGAGACTAGTTGACCAGACCACTAGCA
>JBNKNM010000046.1:0-31478 GCA_050293845.1 Pseudobacteriovorax sp.
ACCTTAACCGCAATGGAGGATTTCGAATCAACGATTCGATGCTCGCCGCAGGGCTTCTCCATTCCTCCCGGCCCTAAAGAGACCGGGTTTCCTGGAGAAGTTTGATGAAAATAAAGCCTAATGCACACCTCTATTTTATCGGCATCGGAGGCACAGGTATGGCATCAGTCGCCGGTCTGGCTCAGCAAGGAGGATTCCAGGTTGAGGGTAGCGACAATCCTCTCTACCCTCCTATGTCAACAATGCTACAAAACTTACGTATCAAAGTTTCAAGTCCTTACAGTGCCAAGAACCTTAAAAATAAGCACCCCGATCTTTTCATTATCGGTAATGCCTTATCCCGAGGCCATGAGGAATTGGAAGTAGCGCTAACTACTGGAATTCCTTATACTAGTTTCCCTGGTTTTCTGGGGGAGTCTATTTTGAGTGACAGAGATAACATCGTTGTCGTGGGCACCCATGGGAAAACAACGACGACTTCTCTTATGACACACATCTTAATGACCTTAGGGGAAAGTCCTGGGTATTTAATCGGGGGTATTCCGAAAAATTTTTCCCATGGCTTTTCTCTTGGAGAAGGACAGTTATTTGTCATCGAAGGTGATGAGTACGACACTGCCTTTTTCGACAAGGGATCCAAGTTTCTTCACTACCGACCGAGGTATATAATCTTCAACAACCTTGAGTTCGATCATGCCGATATCTTTCCCAACCTAGCAGCCATTGAGAAGCAATTCTCTCTGCTTTTGGAACTCATCCCAACGCCCCGAAATATCATTGCCAACTGGGATGACCCCGGAGTGCGCTCTCTCATCGAAAAACTTCAACTTACTGATCATGTCACACAAGTCAGTACATTAGGTAAAACCCCCCAGGCGGATGTCGTTGTCAAGGATATTAATGTGGGACAAGACTCATGGACCTGCAATATTTTCGTTAATAATTTTGGGGTTATACCAGTTGAAACCAAGCTAATAGGCCGTCATAATATCGCCAATATTGCTCAGGTTGTCGCTTGTTTGAGACGCATTCAGGATGATCACCTGATAGCAACTCCCACTCCTGAAGCCATATCTCAAGGCATCGCATCGTTTACAGGAGTCAACCGGAGACTTGACCTTATAAGCACGATTAAAGGTATCGATATCTATGAAGACTTTGCTCACCACCCCACTTCTGTCTCCCATGTCATTGAATCATTTCGATGCTCTCATCCGGAAAAACGTCTGGTGGTCGCTTTTGAGCCGCGCAATGCTACCAGCCGCCGCAATGTTTTTATCAAAGACTTTGCAAACTCTTTAGGAAAAGCTGATCAAGTTTACTTAGGCCATTGCCCTATTGACAGTAGAATTCCTGAGGGGCAGAGAATGAACACCGCTAAACTTGCCGCGTTGATCGGTAGAAAAGCGACAGCATTTGATGATAATGAAACTTTAGTAGAGTGCTTAGCTAGTTCCCTCTCTGAGAATGACGTAGTTATTTTCATGTCTAGTGGCAGTTTCGGTGGCATTCAGTACCAATTAGGTGATAAAATCAAAACTAGAGAAAGTAAGGAAAGTTCGTCAAACTTTTAAGAAAAGCCAGTTGCATAGATATGCGTTAATGTTTACGATGTTGCTTTGTATTGAAGCTATCAATTAACATTAAATATATTTTCAAGGTTGTCAGGAGAAGATAGGATGATGTTAAAGAAGACTTGGAAGCCCCTTGCCGTTATAATTCTTTCATTGGGACTAAATATCAGTTGTGCTGAAGATCAGGCGGCTGAAGAGGTGATTCAGCCCATGGAACAAGAAACACCAGCACCACCGCCCGAAGAACCTATGCCGACTATTAGTGCGGACGAAGTCACTATGCCTGTTTATTTTGCCTTTGATGACTATACCTTGAACCCCAGTAGCCAAGACTCCCTAAGCCGACTTGCTGATTATCTAAAAGAGAATACAGCGGCAGTCGTGCAAATTGAGGGTCATTGCGACGAAAGAGGGTCCATCGAGTATAATCTTGCCTTAGGCCAGCGTCGTGCCCAGTCAGTAAAAAATTATCTCGTTGAACTCAGTGTAGACCCTAGCCGTCTGCCAACAATGAGCTATGGGGAAGAAAGACCTGCAGTCGAAGGCAGCGACGAAGCAGCGTGGGAAAAAAATCGCCGTGCTGAATTTGTGTTATCCAACCCCTAAAGCATAATCTCCCTCTCTTCCCAGAGAGGGCTTATAATCTTCCTTGCCCTCCTCCTTACTATTTACGTAAAATCGATCTTATGATTGTGACAAAAAATATCTAACCCTCATTGCAAACTTTTCTTGATCGAGATACCATCTTCGGTCAGCTGATGTGCCGTCTCGGCCAGGGTTGCCAATTGCAATCAGAATTCCTAAATGGAGGCCAAATTCTGTGAATGTTGTTTTAATTATAGTAGCTAGTGCCATTTGTCTGGCGCTGGGCTTTATCTTTGGAATCATTTTCCATCGAAAAAGTCTGAGCGCTACCTTCGATGCAGCCCAAATGGATTCTGAAAAAATTCTTGAAGAGGCGAATAAGGAACGGGATAAAATCATCAGGGATGCCCATCAAGAGGCGAAGCAGGAAAACAAGCAGAGACGCAACCAGTTTGAACAAGAAATAAAAAAACGACGTCAGGAATTTCAGAAGCTCGAAAACAAAGTCAAAACTAGGGAGCAAACCGTTGAGAAAAAGCTTAACCTTGTGGAGAAAAAAGAATCTGACTTAGAAAAGATGACAAACCATCTTAATCAGCAAGAAGCTAATTATAGAAAATTATTAAATGAATGTGAGGCTAGTCTGGAAAATAATCGCCAGACTCTAGAGTCAATTGCCAATATGTCTCAGGATGAAGCTAAACGCGAACTGATCACTTCCTTGGAGGCAGACGCTAAAAAAGCAGCTCAGGAAACCCTACGACAGATTGAAGACGATACCCGTCAAGAGGCCGAGCGTATTGGCAGAGCTATGGTGAGCCTTGCCGTACAAAGGGTGTCTAGCGAATATGTGAATGATTCGACCATAACAGTAGTCGGGTTGCCGTCCGATGAGATGAAAGGGCGCATTATCGGTCGTGAAGGCCGCAATATTCGCGCAATCGAGCAATCTACTGGTGTTGATCTTATTATCGATGATACCCCTGAAGCAGTTATCTTATCTTGCTTTAACCCCATTCGGCGTGAAATAGCTAAAATTTCCCTCGAACGTCTTATCGCCGACGGCCGGATACACCCTGCAAGAATTGAAGAAACAGTAAAAAAAGTGGAAAGTGAATTCGATCAAATTACCACTGAAAATGGCGAGCAAGCTGCCTTTGATAGCGGTATCACAGATTTGCACCCCGAACTGATCAAATACCTTGGTAAGTTAAAGTACCGGACTTCAGGGCAACAGACTGTTCTTCAACATTCCGTTGAAGTCGCTCACATTTGTGGGATAATGGCCTCTGAAATGGGCTTAGATGTCAAAAAAGCTAAAAGAGCCGGACTTCTACACGATATCGGCAAGGCAGTCGATCAGGAGGTTGAAGGGCACCATGCCAAAACTGGTGCTGACCTATGCTCTCGGTTCCGTGAATCAGCTGATGTCATTGATGCCGTCATGAATCATCATACCGAAGAACTTAACTTTGCTTCCCCCTTAACCATTGTCATCCATGCCGCCAATGTTCTTTCAGAAAGACGGCCTGGGGCAAGACGCGAAGTATTAGAGACATATATTAAGCGGCTGAAAGCCATGGAAGATATCGTGAATAGCTTTGAGGGCATTTCTGAATCCTTTGTCATCCAAGCTGGCCGCGAAATCAGAGCATTGGTATCACCCACCGGTGTCTCGGACTCGGAAGTTATAGACCTGTCTAACGACATCGCTTTTAAGTTACGTAACGAGCTTACTTTTCCCGGACAAGTCAAAGTGACTGTTGTCAGGGAGAGCAAGCAAGTCGATTTTGCCAAATGATTAAAGTAGTAGCTATTGGTGACATTATGGGGAAGCCTGGCCGTCAAGCCCTTGCAAAGGCTTTGCCCCATTTAAAGGAAACCCTAGAGCCCGATGTAATTATTGCAAACGGGGAAAATGCAGCTGGGGGTTTTGGAATCACTAAAAAAATATTCAAGCAGTTGACAGAAAATTATGGAATTCACTGTATTACCACAGGAAATCATTGGCACGATAAACGCGAAATCTATGATCTGATACCCCATACTCCCAACCTGATTATCCCTGCCAATATGATGAATGTTGATGATATCGCCAATGGCTTTAAGATTCTTTCCGCTCCTAGTGGTCATAAATATGCTGTTATAAATCTTATCGGTTCCGCTTTTATGCATGCTGATAATCGTAATCCTTTTTTCACGGCTGAAAAAATTATGGACAGGATACCTAGCTCTGTGAAACTTAGGATAGTGGATATTCATGCTGAAGCGACAAGTGAGAAGCAAGGCATGGGCCGTTACCTTAGTCAAAAAGCCAGTTTGGTTTTTGGCACCCATAGCCACGTACCTACTGCCGATGAGCGCATTCTAGATGGTTTTACTGGCTATACCACTGATATTGGCATGACTGGTCCTTATGACTCTGTAATTGGCATTCGTACCGATGCTGCCATTGCACGGATGACCGCCGGTGAACGCAAGAGATTTGAACCAGCCAGCAAAGACCTTTGGATGCCATTTATATATACAGAGCTTGACGAAATAACTGGTAAATGTCTAAAGATAGACCGTTTTCGCTGGGAACTTGCCAAAATGGACCTATAAAGATCTTAAGAGTCGTTGTTCTTTTCAAATAGTCTAGCTAAAAAAAACCATGGTATGTATTTTTCTTTGCACCTAGACTGTAGCGCTAGTGCTCGCGAAACCAAAAAAGGGAAAAAATTTTGATGAATCTGAAATACACCATTCCACTCACACTACTGATAGCAAGTATGCCAGCCCATGCTATTTTTGTAGATGGCAAAGGTCACTACGCACTTCGCGGTGAAACGCGTACCAACTCGGGATTTACCAAGGAATCGGGTGACTATCAGGCTATTAATCAATTTTTTCGTTTGGATACTGAGCTAAGGGTTTCGGATCGCTCTTCATTTGTTGCTGAGGTCCACCTTTTTGAGGACGAAAGAACAGCGTTTTTGGGAGACAGCGCGCAGCCTAATAATTGCACGGTCACCACAATTACAACTGACGCCGATATTGATAGTTCTGCAGCACAAGGCAAGGATTGTGCTGGGCAACAGCAAAGCAGCCTTGAGCCACGCTATCAAGATTTGGCTCCCAGAATCACAAAGGCATACGCTAAATATGCTATGGACTATTGCTTACTTACAGTGGGACGCCGGGGACGACACTGGGGCTTAGGCTTATTCTTGGATGCTGGCGAGGATGTTTTTGATACTGATGCTAGTGTATTCGATGGTGTTACCTGTGATATTAATATTCAAAAAAGTCAAACACTGGGCTTCTCCGTTGGGTATGACAAGATAACCGAGACTGGCGCTAATCCGTACATCAATGCCTCAACAAACCAATATGGAGCCGCAAACGCTCAAGATGACTTGGATCAAATTTTCATCACGGTCGAATATAACGATCACAAGTTGAATGCAGGCAAAGGCTTTTCCCAGCAAATCGGCATCTATTTTGCCAACATTCTTGGTGGCAGTAATGTCAAGACTGATATAAAAGTCGCTGACTTATTCCTCAATTTTTTGATCTCCGACCTATTGATTCAAAATGAGTTTATGTTCAGGCTTGGGGACTCTGCAGACCCCAACCTTAAGTTCCTTGGTGCAGGGCGTAATGCTTTCGAAGCCACTGCCGAGAAAAAAAATGTCCAAGCTGTCGCACTAGCTGGCAGCATTGAGTATTTCCTATCTCGCTCAGGAAGTATCATAGGTCCCGAAAAATATAACCAAGGTACTTTAAAAAGCCATTCCATCTTCCTAAACTATGCCTATGCTCCGGGGGAATCTGATGGTTATTACAGCGATGAAAGCAAGCGTGAAAGCAATAGTGCTGGTGCTGTCGCTTTCCATCGCAATTTCAAACCAGCAATGATTCTTTTTAATGGCCCTGCCAGCATTGACGGTCAGCATGTCGATGGAGTTTTTGACCCCTACCGCATCATGAATGCTACAGTTTTCTCCCTAGGATATCGTTACAGAAGCCTTGAAAACGGGAGCTTTGAAGCTAAGATCGTTACAGCAAGTCTCAATGCATCACTTCCTGATGATGTTAAAAGTGATATCGACACCGCTGTTCAAAATCAAACCAGCCAGGATACAGCTTTTGGCTATGAAAGCAAAAATATAGGTATCGAGATGGATCTGAGCTATTCTAAAAGCTTAGGTCAAGGCTTAGATCTTGGGATCGCAGCAGCCTATGCCCAACCTGGAGACGCTTGGAAAACTAACACCAATCAAAGTATAAAACCCAGCTACCTTCTTCAGTCGCACATTTCCTTTTCATTCTAGATCGCCCCTTTTCTATATGACAAAGCCATGTTAGCCTCCTACTATGACTTAGTAAGGAGGGTGACATGGAAAATATATACAGCTCAGCCTATTTGGATTACTTTGCAAATATTGACCATACCCTTGTCAAAACCGGTATTCTCGGGCCTACTGCCAATAGCTGTCATCGCTTTGCCATGATTTTTGGCCCGAGCTTCGACCGTACCCAAATAGACCTACAGGTCATCCAACATAAAAGCCCAGAAATATATCATACAGCCCATGCCATGATGGGAGAGATCCCCTTATTCACCAATCTTGCAAGATACACCTTGCACCGCGTGCTTTTGGATACTCATCAAATCATCTCCCATGCAGCTATAGAGACGGAAAAATGTATCCCCCTATTCTTCAACCAATCTATCCATACTTTTCGGGGAGGTCGGTGGGAATCTCGGGGGCCATATATAGGCTTTCTCATGGAGCTGTTAACCAGTTTTGAAGAGCTGCAATCATCCCTACTCGCACAGAGCTTATTAAAATCGTTTGTTAGGCCGTTCGATATCTGCGAAGCTGAGGCAGCCATCTCATTTTTGCAAACACTCAAAATCAGCCTTAATTTTCAGGAAGATGAAGAGACGTACCTCCCTTTGGTAGCCGAAAATAACTTTCTAAGAAAACTATGCTGTATTTTTCATACAGCATTCAACACTTGGCAGGCAGCATTCCTTTTGATCAAATCAAATTCAAAACTAGCACCGCAACAAAGCTATACTCAGATAGCTCAGCCTGCTCTTAGCAGCTTCGCTGCTCTTGAAAAAATTCAATTTGACCCTCAAGACGAAATATATAACTGGGATCACCAACTGATACAGGTCCTTTCCAGCATCCATCGCTTCAACCATGACTTGGAACAGTTTCATCGGCAGTTTCGCGAACTATTGCGACCGCAGAATATGTATGTGCCTAATATCACCGAATCGCTGGATCGCCGCCTAGAGAGAGCCCTTATAGGTAAAGGAGTTACTAGCACCATTGCCAAAAAGACGGCAAAAGCACTTACGACATATTGCCATCAATGGGGAATTCAAGTAAGGGACATAGATAGCCTAGAGCTAAGTAAAATCGACCCGAATCTTGATTTACAGCTCCTTGAGGACATCAAAATGGTCGATAGAGACCATGCTTTTAATCTGAAGCAAGGGAGGAAGAAAGAAGTGGTTCTGAAACGTGCCCAAAAAGTAGTCCTTTCGATACAAAAAAACCTCCTATCATTGACCCTCGTTTTGATTGCTGTAGGACTTTTACCATCATGTGGGATCAAGACTTTACCATTATCTAATGTGCTAGATTTGAAGCCAGAAATACCCTATAAGACTTCAGCGAAAGTCACAAAGGATACTAACAAGTCCCTGCCAAACTCGGGAAAAGTGGAGCGACAACATGATAATTAATGGTGTTTATACCGCAATAGTGACCCCATTTGATCCAACCGGAGACATCTCTTGGCAAGATTTTGAGAAGGTATTGGATCATCAGGTAGCTGGCAAAGTCGACGGTGTTGTGGTTGCTGGTACAACAGGGGAATCTCCCACAGTTACAGTGCAAGAAAAATTAGCTCTCATTCGCAAAGCCAGAGCTTACCTACCCCAAGATATCAAAGTTATAGCTGGCACCGGAGATAATAATACCCAGCATTCAGTGGAACTGTCGAAACTTGCCGTTGATGCTGGAGCGGATGCTCTGCTCATCGTCACCCCTCCCTATAATAAACCGAGCCTTGAGGGCTTAAAGCTTCACTTCAACACCATCGCAGCAGCGGTAACCAAACCCATATGTCTCTACCATGTGCCAAGCCGCACAGGGCAGTTGCTAAGTCCCCAGGAAATTGCAGAAATTTGCTCCATCAAAGGGGTTGAGGCCGTGAAAGAAGCCAGTGGAGATATTGCGCTATTTTCGAGAACGGTAGGGCTTAGCACAGCCTCACTATTAAGCGGCGATGATCCAAGCTTTCTTGGCTCCTTAGCTTGTGGAGGGCAAGGTGTTATCAGCGTGGTTTCGAACGTCTTTCCCCAGGCTATGAGGCATATGTATCGGGCTTACAAAGCGGGTGATACCCAGAAAGCTTTGAAAATTCAAAACATTCTGTTGCCATTTATCGATGTTTTATTTTGCGAGCCGAATCCAGCTCCCTTAAAAGCTGTTTTATCACACATGAATATCTGCCAAGACAAGTTTAGAGCTCCTTTGGTATCGGTTTCAGCAAGTCACCGCGAAAACATTATAGCTCTTTACACTGAAACCCAGAAGTCACTGGAAGATATTGAGGAATCCTAAGATATGATTAAGACCTGGCTTCACGGACTCAACGGCCGCATGGGCCAAGAAATTAAAGATGAGCTGGCAAAAAGTAAAGAATTATCGTTAATCGGTGGCTCCGGCCATGAATATTTTTTTTCTGACTCACAAGTAATGAACACCTGTTCCCAAGAAAGCTTGGCCCGGGGCTTAGGTACAGCAGATGTTATCATCGACTTCACCAGCCAAGCGGGTAATCAAGCCCTACTAGATGCGGCCTCATCCTTAGAAGGCAAAAAATTCCTGATTGGCTCCACAGGACTCAACCGCTCTCAAAGGGACAGCTGGAAGCAACTATGCAAGAAAGGAAACAGCGTTCTTTTTGCCCCGAATACAAGCCTCGGCATCTTGCTAGTCATGAAATTGTGCCAGGAATCATCTAGGCTGCTAAACCCACTTGGTTTTGATATTGAGATCTTAGAGACCCATCATCGGAATAAGGCTGATGCCCCAAGCGGAACCGCTAAGTTCTTAGCCGAGCGCATTGCTGATGTAACTCCCCTACATCCACATTACCAAGGGCGTGAAGGATTGCGAGCCAAAGATCAAATCGGCGTATCTGCCCTACGAGGTGGTTCTGTGTTCGGTGAACATGAGGTGCGTTTCATGGGCGATAGTGAAGAAATTGCCATTTCCCATCGAGCTTTGAATCGTACCTTGTTTGCCAAGGGTAGTATCGTCCTAGCCAAGTGGGTAGCTAGCAACGCGTCCCTAGGAAGCTATCATGGCCTGGAAACCATAAGCCTTAGCGATCTTCGAACGGAAGCATAGGGGGATTCCCTATGGCATCAATTCAAGTTGGTTACCCATCTGAATAATAGAAGTCAAACCGTTATCCACAGGCACTGTGGATACATCGATCCAATGGTTATTCTCTGTTTCGACAATGAGGGTGTAGATTCCCGCTTCGACATTAAAGAATATGAGCTTAATAAATCCATCGTCTGTAGTTCCAAAATACCAAGCTTGCTGTACCTCGCGACCAAATTGGTCCACAAGACGAAAGTGTAGAGAATCGGGGCTAATACCGGGTTCGACGCCATGGCGTACGAAAATTTTGCCTAATTCTGGATTAAAGGCAACCCCCGGAGTCCCATCATCTAGGTACAATAAGTTAAATAGATCTTCGACGAACCCCCTCTGAAGCAGAGTCAATACTTCAGAGTTCATCCCATTTTGACTGTCAGTAATTTGATCGAAGAAGAACAAAGAGTCTTCAAAATCACCATTTTGAGCAAGCCCATAGAGTCGTCCTCGGTAGAAAGTATAGCCTGGTTCCAAACGTAGCAGTCCTGGAGCAAGGTACTCAAACTCGTCCCCTTCAGCCGTACTAATATCAAGGTAATCAACATGGTGGTATTTTCCACGACTCTCATCGTCCAAATAAACGATATCGGTAACACTGGGAAGAGCTACCGTCTTAGTGATAAGCTCTTTCCCATTAGTCAAGTAAATATCATCTTCAAGATGGGAAGAAACCCCTACTGGGATAGATGCTGCGCTGCGAAACTCTCCTTCGGTATAGAACTCCAACTCCAAAAGCCCTGGATAAAGATTGAGAAAACAAAATCTTCCATTATCAAAAGTTGCTTTCCCATAGGGGACAGGAACAAAGTCTTTAAAATAAATGGGACCGACTTCAATGGGATATCTCGTCCCATCGACCTCTATATCTTTAGAGCCAACCCCATTTTTTATCCTTACTTCAACGCCAGAAAGGGGAAAAATACCATCATCAGACATTACTCTCATGCATAGGGACGAAAAATCTGCAAGCTGGGGAACATCAAGAATCCGCTCATAAATGTTGAAGATGCGATCTCGAAGGGTCTTAACAACAAACAACTCATCATGGGAACCTTGTTCAGTGGCAATTTCCACTAATTGATCCCGAATCCGTCCATGCCGATCGTGAATACGTGCAAAGAAACGGCTACCGGCCGGGATATCAGCAATTTCCACAATACCGCGCGCATCAGATAATCCTTTAAAAGCGCTTCCCACCAGGGAAACTTCAACTCCAGAAACGGTGTGACGATCATATTTTTCAGAAAACTCATTGACAAGCTGGATAGCGATGGTTTTGAAAACAAGATCTTGGCTGCGTTTTTGGAGCTTTACCAAACCATCAAATCCGATTTGATGGTCATCTGTTGATTCTCTAACGCTTCGTGCTACCGACTTCGGTTCGTAAGGTTGCGAAATACGTCCCAAATTTATGTCAGTGGCAATAGAAACATTTTTAGTCACGCGAACCAGTTCCTCGTCCAACTCAAGATCTTTTTGGCCCACTCTGATTTTAGCAATGGTCATCTGGTCACCATTGACGACGAAAAGTTCCGTTTCTCCAAGTTTTTTCGCTATAAGAGCCCGTTCGCTTTGCACCCAGTGGGCCACAGAATCATCTCGAATGAATATTTGACTCTGCTCGGAAAGCCATGAACCAAGCTCAATTTTTTCATTTGGTTTTTGGAAAACTATGGTTTGACCCTTGATGTGAGTCAGAGCCGGGTCTAGAGCTATACATTCTTTACATGGGTGGGATTCTGGGGATACGCGATAGCCTTGTATGGGTGAAATTCCCAGCAATTCTGACACCCGTAATTCCGCATGTAGCAGGCTTTGTACTGATTTACCATAGCTTCGAAATGGTAATTCTAGGGTGCTATCCTTAAAATAATCCTTGCCCGCTGCTGAAGAGTCAAATAGACTAGTTACAGTCAATATTACAATCAATGGAATATATCTAACAAAACGATCCATGGTGTTCCCAGACCTTCCTGAAGTCTTTGGTCTTTGAAGTCATTATTCGGAAGGAGTGTCTATCTCTTGAGCCACCTCATAGCAATTATTATACTACATAATGGTCTGTTATTACCCTTCCTCGCACATATTGCCCATTGGCAGAGCATATATATACACCAGGGAATATGAAAAAACCATTTATGGGTCAAAAATTTGAGTCAAGAGACAGCTTAATTTCTGGCAAGAGTAAAATCTGAAAGAGTGACTGAGTCTCCCGACTCCACGAAGTTAATTGTAACTTTTTTTCATATTCAAAAATTTTTGCCTTTGCATCTACGATGCTTTTAGCACCCTTAGCCTCGATTTCAATGCACTTCACCGACCGCTTGCCAAAGGTAGCTTCATAATAGACCACCTCGCACTGGGGAAAATAATAAGCCCAGACCTTTTTTTGAATAATTCCCTGCCATAATATTCCTAACGTCTTTAAAAAAGCGTCCACGTAGTCTTTCTGATCACCCCACTGATGTCCCAGCATTAAATTTACCTCAGTCCGCACATCGGGGTCATCGCTAAGGCTTTTTACTGTCAGTTGTTGAATCTCATGATCAATTCTGTGACGAAATATATGGCCCGGACATCCTTTTGTGACGTAATAAGTATCATTCACGGCGACAATGGACTCACCGGTTGGCCCTAGTGATTGCACCTGATCAATAAAATTATCGGGGATAAAATCATTAGTTAACAGATACTTATGTTCGATTTCTAGAAACTGTATTTCCGACAATTCACCCTCACAAATGGTAAGTCAAGCGGACAATATTTCGAAATGAGCGTCCAATCTTATCAACTTTTTCCCTAAAGTAATCCCTATAAAATATATAAGACTCATTGGAAAGGACCCAGCTCCCATTTAAGGCATATTTACCTTTCACCAAATAGAATGAGGACTTCATTACCTTATATTGGGAGCCTAAATCGTCGTCTACAATCTGATAAAATGGTGTTTGCCGATTCACTAAATAACCTGTTACGGCTATACTCGCCCTCCTTAAATAGGCTGGATAGACAGTGATGCCCATCATTATAGCTCCAAACAGGGTCGATTTATCTTCTATTATAGGGCCCTCTTCCAATAAAGTGGCTCGATCTTGAGGGGCCATCTGAGCCTCAGTAACAGTCTGATCCCTGGAATATAACCGAGTCCACACATCAATGCCGGCTTTCAGGTCGACACCAATACCATTAAAATGATTTTTCAGAATTCCGGTAGGAGCGATACCAACTGTGTAAACACTCCCTTGAAGCTCTGGATTGCTAAGCTCCTCATCGTATCCAGCATCAGAAAATGGTAGGTGAACAATATTATATTGATGTATCTGCCCCCAACTTCCAAAACTGGGATAAAAAGAAAGTTCCATGTAAGGCCTCTTTTGAATGAGCCTCTGTGTATCCGTTCTCTTAATCGCCCCTACAACTCCAAACAACTCAGCCTGACCATTCCAAAACTGCAATCCAACCCGCCCCCGTAGTTGCAATGCATTGAGCTCAGCGGCGTTTGACAAAGGAAGGCGATTGCTGAAATGAAAATGTCCCATTTCAATGGTCCCCCTCACTTTAGAATCGCGCCCTAAGGGTAGGCGTTCCTGTCTCAGCTCAATATCTTGATCGATTTGAGCCCAACTAATCTCGGCAAGCAGTGTAAAAGTAAGCGATAGGATCGCAAGTAAAGTCATAAGCTAATCTCCCGCTATTGCTACTGGAGATATTATAACCTATTACCTAAAGATGGTTGAAACGACTTAGTTATGTAGTTTATCGTCACACCAGCTCTCCACTTACAAGCCGACCCTCGAGACTGAATACTCTTAATCCATGCTTTGAATAGTAAATAGATTACTATCCTGTATCCCTATGGATGAATGGGAAACAGATACAAATACATACTTATCCCCTGAAGCGAGCCAACTTCTTTTGGATAGGATACTGTTGATGAGAGGCAAAACCTGATCAATCTGAGGTAATTCGTCGATACATACTCCATCCACACCTCTTACGAGTTTCAATCGTCGTACCACATCCCGTGATAACGAAATTGCAATAATAGGAGTATCATTGTCAAAGGAAGAGAGATGGATTGCAGTATTACCCATTTTAGTAATACAAACGATCGCCTTAGCATTATTACGGAAAGCTGCTCGATAGGCTGCGTAGGTTACAGCATGAATCTCATCTTTTACTGCCGGAAGCTCCTTTTGCCAGTTTAAAGCTATCTCTTGGGAAGATCCCTCGACATCAACAATAGTTTTCTGGGCAAGATCCAAGCCCCGGACTGCAAATTTACCTTCAGCGAGGCCCTCAGAAAGCACAATAGCATCTGCCCCATCTAGTACGGCGTTACCAATATCAGAAACCTCTGCCCGTGTCGGTGTCGCATTATGCCTCATTGAGGCCAACATATCACTGGCAACTAAACTGATTTTAGTATTGTCTTTACAGGTTTGGATGACTTCCTTTGTGATCATGGGTATTACAGCGGGATCAATGTCAATGGCAAGCTCTACACGAGAAAGTACGACACCATGAACGAGGGGCAAAAGCTTTTCTAGGTTTTTATAGGTATCATGGGAGCCTACTTTCAGGAGAACCCATGGTCGATGGGAACCTTTTTCAATTTTCTTAATGACTTTTTCCAGCTCTATATAAGACTCAAAGGAAGGAAGAATAATGAAGTCCACAATTTTATTCTCACAGGCAATCCAGGCTTCCTCAGGAATATCCTCTAGTGTAGGAGCCACTAGTGTAGAGGGAACATAAATTTCAGTCTTATCAAATAAATGACCCCCTTGAACCACTTCCAAATGACAATCGTCCGCGGTAGTACTGAGTACTTTTAAAACACAGCCAGTACCACAGTAAACTAGAGCATCATTCTGAAAAAGATTATCCCATACCGAAGTTTTTAAGGACAGTTGACCGCTACCCACTTCTCTATTGAGAGTAACCGCTTCACCGAACTTTAGTTCAAGTTCATTAACAGATGAGGTAATAATCCCCCTTGGCTGGCTATAGAGATCTACAAGAATAGGAATTTCATCATCCCTGGGGTTTAAACTAGCTAAAAATTCTAAACTTTGTCCCATTTTCCCAGGCTCAGCAACAATGCGAATGGCATCGACCTGTTGGGAGTTAATGGTAGGAAGTAGGGTAGCATCTAAGACACTACTCTTAAATGACCAAACAACACTTGTCCGTCTACCTTGAATCAACATTGTTCCATATCCTATACAGCTATATGAGGCTTTCTCCCATTCTTACCGCTCGTTTTCCTACGAACTTAATGGGAGGTAGATTTTCCATAGCCTGGTGATCAAAAACTAGCACTACTGTAGAACCTAACATAAAAGTACCTAACTCATCACCTGGCTTTAAATAAACCTCTTTTTCCATTTCAAATGTTTTACATCGAACTTTTTTAAAATAATCGTTGGAGAAAAAATTTTTTAAAAATGGGCTTACAATGCGACCTACATTTAATGCCCCCACCATAACAACATGAACAAACCCTCCCCCTTCCAATTCTATATCGAATACCATCCGCTCATTACGGATAAATAGATTTGGTAGCCACTTTACAAAAGGTTCATTGACTGGCCAGAGATCACCCGGAATATATCTTATAAACCTTAAACGACCTGAAACCGGGCTATGGACGCGATGATAATTATGGGGAGCCAGATAAATCGTTGAAAATATTATAAAATTTAACTTTTTTGTAGCAGGTGAAGCTTCCGGACCAAAAACTAATTCTTTCGTGTCATAATATAGGCCTTTTGCTTGGATCGCCGCTCCATCCTCGAGATGGCCACCCTGACTCCACATGCCATCAGCTGGGGAAACTAGCTCACCTTGGATTTCTCTGCTGTTAGGCTTCAGCTTGCGCGTAAAAATATCTTCAATGGTGTGATATTCCTGGAGGGGCTTTTCCGCCTCTTTCATATTTAGCTTAAAAGATAACACAAAAAGCCTATTCAATACCGGGCTGAGCAAAGGAACCCTTTGCCTTACTATAGTTCCTAGTACGAAACTTGAAAAATTTTGAGGATATATCTTTCCCAACATCGATAACTTTGACAATAGATTATGCCTTTCTTCATACATGTATTACATGTATCACATGTATTGTGTAATTTCGACGTAATATGTATTACATGTTTTGCATGTACTCTTCAAAAACTGAACTTGCGCTTTTATATTGACGCAACTTCCTAGATTCCTTACTCACTCCACGCTGTTTCGGAATTGGTTTCAGCAAGCCAAGGTTGGCGTTCATGGGCTGGAAGTCACCGCAACCGCCATCAACAATATGATGATACAATCCTCCCATTATCGTATTGTGGGGGGGCATTAAAAACCGGCTACCCATCATTTTTGAGGAGGCAGCTCTTCCCGCTAATAGGCCCATAGCGGCAGATTCTGTATACCCTTCCACACCGGAAATTTGACCTGCTAGGAAAATCCTAGGACTAGCTTTAAGCGATAGGTCCGCATTCAATAACTTTGGGCTATTTAGGTAGGTATTCCGGTGAACCGAGCCAAGCTTAAAAAACTCAGCCTCCGCCATACCAGGAAGGCTGCGAAATATACGAGTCTGCTCTGGCCACTTCATCTTAGTCTGAAAGCCGACCATGGAAAACATAGCACCATGGCGGTCTTCCATGCGTAACTGAACCGCTGCATAAGGGCGCCTTCCTGTTCTAGGATCAACTAACCCTATGGGCTTCATGGGTCCATAGCGGAGGGTATCAACACCACGCTCAGCCATAACTTCTATAGGTAAGCAAGATTCAAAGTATTTCGCCTTCTCAAAGCTGTGAAGAGGGACCTTTTCAGCATCGCAAATATCTTTAACAAACTGAATATATTGATCTTTACTGAGAGGGATATTCAAGTAATCCCCATCGCCTGGCTTTTGCCAGCGATTGGCTCGGAAAATAACCTCTGGATTTATGGAGTCTGCTTCTACAACCGGCGCGATGGCGTCATAGAAGTAGAGTTCTTCTCTGCCGCATAAGTGAGAGAGACTTTCAAACAGGTTTTCTGAAGTGAGGGGTCCTGAAGCAATGATCCAAAGGTCTTGACTCTCCTCGATCTCTGACACAGAAGGCAGTTGGGAAATTTCTTCTGAACACAACTTGAAGCGGTCATAACTGTGCAGCTGCTCGAAAATAAACTGGGAGAAGAGCCGACGGTCGACGGCTAGAGCCTGACCTGCAGGGACACTATTCTTAAAGGCCGCTTGAACAATCAAGGAGTTAAAGCATGCCATCTCCTGTTTTAATAGGGAAGGTGCCGTTCCTTCCTTTGTAGATTTCAGAGAGTTTGAGCATACTAGCTCTGCCAAATCACCAGTTTTGTGGGCTGCTGTTTGTCTTTGAGGTCGCATCTCATAAAGCCTAACACTGCACCCAGCCATTAGAGCCTGCCAAGCAGCTTCACATCCTGCTAGCCCACCACCAACGATATTGATAACACCTGTCACCCTGCCTCCTTTACGGCCTTTATTAAGCAGATCACATAGATCTGCTATATCCAAAATCCGGGATATATAGCCTCAAAATCAAGAGGGGTGCAGCAAAAAATGATGACACCCCTGCTAATTATGATACTAACCCTGCTCAGCAAGCTTAGTTGCCTTTGCTATCATGGAACCAAATTGCTCTGGATCCAAAGAGGCTCCCCCTATCAGGGCACCGTCAATATCCTTTTTTTGGAGTAACCCACCAATGTTATCAGGTTTAACACTACCACCGTATAGAATTTTAATGTCACGAGCGCGACCCCCCAGCCTTTCCTGGAGCAACATACGAATGAAGCTATGGACTTCCTGAGCTTGTTCATTGCTAGCGGTCAGTCCAGTTCCAATAGCCCAAATGGGCTCATAGGCAATGATAAATACGGTCTCTTGATCAATGTTAGCAATGATACCTTCAAGCTGATTACGAATGAGATCTTGCGTAACTCCAGCCGCCCTCTGCTCTTGAGTTTCCCCACAACAAACTATGGGGATTACCTGATGAGCCAGGCAAGCTTGAAATTTTCGCAGCACCGTTTCATCTGTTTCGCCAAAATACTGTCTCCGCTCACTATGGCCTATCAACGTCCACTCCACGCCGAGATCCTTCAGCATAGGAATAGAAATTTCTCCTGTAAAAGCCCCCTTTTCCTGCCAATGAATATTCTGAGCAGCTAAACTGATATTGAGTTCCTTTGTAACCTTTGCTGCCAGGGCCAGGTGAGTGCTGGGCATAGCAAGGGTCACTCCTACAAGTTCTTGGTCCCAGGAGTATCCCTGGGAAAGATTTTTACAGTATTCTACCGCCTGAGATGGAAGAAGGTTCATCTTCCAGTTTCCAGCAATTAAAAACTTATTCATGCTCTATCCTATATGGTTAAGACTTTGATACCAGGCAGCACTTTTCCTTCTAAAAACTCTAAGGAAGCCCCTCCTCCTGTAGAAACATGGCTGACCTTATCAGCAAGTCCCGCCTTGTTTATAGCGGCCACAGAATCTCCGCCGCCAATGACTGTGAATCCTGGGCATGCAGCAACCGACTTGGCTACTGACATGGTTCCACGAGCAAAAGACTCCCATTCAAATACACCCATAGGTCCGTTCCAGAGAATGGTTTTGGCATTAGCAATGGCATTGGAGAAGGATGTAATCGTTTTAGGGCCAATATCAAGCCCCATAAAACCGTCAGCGATGTTAGCGCCATCAGTTTGACTTGCTACTGCATTCTCTTGAAACTCGCTGGCTACGATATGGTCCTGGGGTAACAATATATCAACTTTACGGGATTCCGCATTGCGATATATGGACTCAACCAGGTCAATTTTGTCATCTTCGACCCGAGAATTACCAACGCTATGGCCATTGAACTTCAAAAAGGTATATGCCATGGCGCCACCGATGATAAGGGTATTGCAATTATTCAAAAGACTGAGAGTAACCCCCATTTTATCCGAAACCTTAGCGCCACCTACGATAGCAATAAAAGGTGACTGAGGTGACTTTTGAATTTGGGATAGCACTTCAGTTTCTTTCTGGATGAGAAAGCCAGCAGCCCGCTGCGAAGGCAGCATCAGCTCAGGACACCCCACAACACTGGCGTGAGCCCTGTGTACGGCACCAAACGCATCATTTACGTAGAAATCAAAGCCCGAAGCTAGAGTTTGAGCAAAGTCTCGGTTATTCTCTGTTTCCCTTTTATCAAAGCGCAGGTTTTCTAACAAAATAATCTGATTCTTATTGATTTGATTTAGGACCTGCTCTACTGGCTCATCTAGATAGTCTTTAATAAATAAGACTTCACGATCTAAAAGTTCGGCCAAATGGACACCAACAGGATCTAAGCTGTACTCTGGTTTTACACTCCCCTTTGGCCTACCTAAGTGCGACATTATTACTAGATTATGAGTCTTTTCCAAAATATGACGAATGGTCGGTAGTGCTGCGCGAATACGCGTATCATCTGTGATGATTCCATTGTGGATGGGTACATTAAGGTCCAATCTTAACAGGACTTTTTTTTGATCCAAGTCTAATTCTTGAAGTTTTCTTAGTGGCATGGTCCTTTTTTCCTATCATCGACAGCAGTTGCTAGTATGGTAAATTGCGTTTAAAATCGGCCAGCAAACTACTTTGGGAAATGTTATGGCACATCTTAGACACCTCTTTGTAATGGATTCTGCTGAAAATCTAAACCTCAAACTTGATTCTTCACTCAGGCTCGCTCAGGCTTTAATACTTGCTGGTCATGAATGCTATATGACAACGATAGATGGGATAAGTTGGTCCTATTCTGATAAACAGCAAAGCCTACAGATATTGGCTCAACAATTATTAGGTAGTACAGTGGATACACCCACAATAGGGAACTCCCTCACTCTAAATGCCGCTACGATCGATGCGGTCTATATGCGTAAAGACCCCCCTTTCGATATGAGCTACTTAAGTTGTACCTGGCTGCTTTCAGCATTATCTTCCCATGCGAAGGTCTACAATAACCCTCAAGCCATCCGTGACAAAAATGAAAAGTTGATTATTCTAGACTATCCCCAATATATTCAGCCAGCCCTGGTGAGTACTCGTTCCCAAAATATTCTCGATTTTATTAAGTCTCACTGTGCTGGGGATGCCATCATCAAACCCCTAGATCTTTTTGGAGGCAGAGGTGTAGAAAGGGTTACCCTAGATGATATGACCGCTAACAACGCCATGGATAAAATTAATAATTTAACCGATAATCAGCGCAGCTTAAGGATCATACAGCCCTTTGACAAATCAATTCATAAGGGCGAAGTCCGGGTTTTTACTGCTGGAGGAAAGATTATTTCATGGTGCTTAAAGGTTCCCGCTTCAGGGGAATACCTTGCCAACACCAGAATGGGTGCCAAGATTCTTGCATATCAGCCAAGCCCATCGGAGGTTAACATGATATTAGATGTATCTCAGGACTTGCTCAAAAAGGGTATTTTTTTAGTAGGATATGATCTTATAGGTGGGAAAATTTCTGAAATCAATATTACTAGCCCACGGCTGTTATTACCAAATAATATCGATAGCAGCCCCTACTACAAATCCATAGCATCAATCTTGACCCAGGATCTCATCCATTAAGTTTTTTTTTCAATCTCCGACGTTTAACTAAGCAAGGAGATTGTATGAATCCTAAATACTACCTAGCACTTTTAGCGGTAATACATACTATGCCTTTATGGGGTAAAGATAATAAATACATTCTTTTCACCCCTAACAAGGGCCGTATTCGCTCAAAACTTGTCTTGCCAGAAACGACAAAAACAGCTTTCCAGCAGCCTAATTACTTCGAAGTTATTGATGGCAACCCCCTGATCAAGATCTGGATCGAGCAAGAATTAGCTGAAGAGACGTTTACAAAAGCAAACTCAGATCAAGACAACGAAAAGGGAGATAAATAATTACTTTCACTTACCTTAGTAGGGGTAAAGTATTCACCACTTAAACCGAAAACAGGCCAATCATATTGCAACATATTTTTTAGGAGAACGACCATAATGCTATTTAAGGAACTTTACATAGGCATCGCTATGACATTCACAGTTAGTATGATTTCTTGTGCTACCGACGATTACGAACAAATGGATGAAGAAATCGCCGAAGAATACGATCAAGAAGAAGTGGTCCAAGAAGATACTGAGGACGCCCCCGTTTCAGAGTCCAGTACTGAAATGGATTCGTCCAACAACTCGTTTTCCGGCGATAACAGTATGGAAACCATTATGCAAGAACCTGTCAACGAAGGGTCTTCGGAGGCCCTTGCCGCTGAGCTTGATAAACTATCAGCTCCCGCAACAACTATGGAAGCCGATTCTATGGTAAATACCGTCGCAGAAAATCCACCTTCATCTCCTACCGAAGAATATGACACTGAAGAATATGGGACCACCACCAGCTCTGACATGCCAAGCACTCCTCCAGCACCAGCCCAAATCGATGCTGAGCAAGCCGAATATATCGTTCAACCAGGTGATACCTTGGGAAGAATAGCAGCAGTAGTGTATGGTTCTTATGGCCGATGGACCGAGCTCGCAACTGACAATGGCATCCTTGATCCCGGACTGATATTCCCTGGGGACATTGTAAGATATCGTGTAGAAGATCGATCCCAGAACTTTCGAGACGCTTACAGCTCTGTGGAACAAGAAGTTATTATGGTACAGAAAGGTGATACCCTAACTGTAATAGCAGAAAGGCTATTCGGCCGTCGCGATTATTGGAAACCTATGTGGCACTTAAACCGCGACTTAATACCTAATCCTCATCAAATCAAAGAGGGACAAATCCTAAAGTATGTGGACCCTAAAAAGATGGCACAAGTTCTTACTGAGAAAGGATTCTCTAGTTATGCTCATTAAAAATATTACCGTTTAGTATTGCATATGGTTAGTTTCTCCTTTCCCTGGCTGGTTGCATCGCCAGGGATGTTTCTGTTTTCCAATAAGGTTTCAAACATCGATCTTTACTATAGAAATTCCCAAGATCTTTTTTTCTTCAAGGCTTAAAATACTCCCGTCGATAAGCCTTAGGTCACCCGATTTGAGAGGAAAATTCATGGCAAAGAATCTTACCTTTTTAGACCTGAAGTATGTTTCAGGTGTTATCGGTATCATAGCTGTTTTTGGTGGCTTCGTAGCATGTGGAAGTCAGCTCTATCAGGTATCAGTTAAAGAAGATTTCGAACCCTCTTCCTCAGTCTCCCGTAACCCTGAAATGGAAGACCCCAATTCAACACTTTACGGCATCCATGCTCCAGAAGGTTGGGTTAACATTCCTGTTACTTTTCAATTTGGCAAGGATTTGAATCACGATCAGAAAGTTCAATTTCTCACAGCCATAAAAACCTGGGAGTGGGCTGTTGGAAAGCAGCTTTTTGTTTATGCAGGGACTCATCCCCTTACTGGTGATAATTTTGAAGACCTTTACTCCTCCCTTTCTGACACTGTCAATGGCCAGTACCTTGACGACAATTGGACCAAAACCAAGAAACCAAGCTACGTCTTAGCAACAACAATTTGGAATAACTATTCTGACTACAATAAAATAGCCAAGGCCGATATACGTTTTAATCAGCAACACTATGTCATTGGTAACAGTCTTTATGTAAAGTCAGAAGAGGATCGCGATGTGGTTGACATGCAATCCTTGGCTCTCCACGAGTTAGGCCATTTCTTAGGGCTAGCTCATATCGATGTGAACGTAGATTCCCTATCCATCATGAATCCATCGCTTTTCATTGGAGAAGGTTTAACTTCAAGACGATTGTCACGCGCAGATATTGAAAGGATACAACTGATTTATGGATGTGAAGGTAAAGCTTGTGATATCAATGCTTTAATTGATGAATCTGAAACACGTTATCAAGAAGAAGACTTTGAGAAGGCAGCCAAGCTGTGGCTTGAATCTGCTGAGCCAACCTATTCCATTAACTGACAGATCGGGAAAAGCCAACTTTTCCTCCTGAAACTTTCCCACCAAAAGCAAGTTACTTTTTTGCTGAGAAGCCCTTCCAAAAAATCGTCGACGCCAAGGCTAGGAAGCAATATAGTCTGAATGCTAACAGGAAAGATTATTTGACATATAGGGATATCTGTCATGATTAATATTGACGCAGTTTACAATCCAAAAAGCTATGAAACCAAGTGGTATCAGTTCTGGCACGAGAACAATTTGATGAGCGCTACAAAAGACAGTGACAAAACTCCTTATACGATCCTCATGCCCCCACCTAACGTGACCTCCCAACTCCATATGGGCCATGGTTTAGGCTACACCATTCAAGATCTCTTGATCCGCTGGAAGCGTATGAAAGGCTTTAATGCCTGCTGGCTTCCAGGAACGGATCACGCGGGTATTGCCACGCAGATGATGGTTGAAAAAGATCTGCAAAAAGAGGGACTTGATAGAAAATCCCTAGGCCGAGATCAGTTTGTACAGCGGCTGCAAGACTGGAAGAAGCAATATGGAGGTATGATTTTACAACAGTTTAAGAGCATGGGATTTTCCTGCGATTGGAACCGCCTCGCCTATACAATGGATCCACAGCTGTCCGCAGCTGTTCGGTATGTATTTGTCAACCTGTATCGGGAAGGGTTAATTTACCGCGGCGAGCGCCTTGTCAATTGGGATACTGTACTCCAAACTGCTGTTTCAGATGACGAAGTGGAAAATAAAGAAGTCAACGGTCATATTTGGTACTTTCGTTATCCTGTGGCAAATTCAAGCGAATACATTCCCATCGCCACCACTAGACCTGAAACCATGTTAGGCGACTCCGCTGTTGCTGTGAACCCAGAAGATGAAAGGTATCAGCATTTGATTGGCAAGCAAGTGCGACTGCCTTTTGTAGACCGCCTGGTACCGATTATAGCCGACAATTATGTTAAAAGTGAGTTTGGAACAGGTGCTGTCAAAATCACCCCGGCTCATGACCCTAATGATTTTGAAATGGGGAAACGTCACAAGCTCGCCTTCCATGCCATCCTCAATGATGATGGCACCATCAAAATGGATCAACCAGAAAGATTTCGAGGGCTTGACCGTTTTATCGCACGCAAGGAAATAGTCAAAGCTCTCAAGGAGCTTGATCTGTTTGACCAAGAAAAATCTTACAAACATGTTGTGCCTCACTCGGAGCGTAGTAAGACCGTGATTGAACCGAAGCTATCTCTCCAGTGGTACGTTAAAATGAAAGGCCTTGCCGAACCTGCTGCAGCCGCAGCCCGCAGCGATGATCTCAAGTTTTATCCAGAAAGCTGGAAAAAAACTTACCTCTTCTGGCTCGATAATATTCAGGATTGGTGCATATCTCGGCAGTTATGGTGGGGTCACCGGATTCCTATCTGGTACTGTCAGTCTTGTGGAGGCATGAGTACTGGCATTGAAGACCCGAAGTCCTGTGAGCATTGTCAATCTGAGGATATCGAGCAGGACGAAGATGTCTTAGACACCTGGTTTAGCTCCTGGTTATGGCCTCTGAGCCCCTTTGGTTGGCCGAACTCCAAAAGAGCCCCAGAACTAGACTATTTCAATCCAACCGACGTATTAGTGACGGCACCAGATATTATCTTTCTCTGGGTTGCACGCATGGTGATGGTAAACCTTAAGTTTAAAAACCGTTTACCTTTTAAAAACGTCTATTTTAACGCCACTGTTACGGACAAGAAGGGGCGTAAGTTCAGCAAAACCCTGGGCAATGGTATAGACCCTTTAGAAGTCATCGATCGGTACGGTGCTGATGCCGTACGATACACTGCCATTAGTCTAGCTCCCCTAGGCGGTAGAGTTCCTATGGAAGCATCTGATTTTGAAAATGGAGCCCGCTTCATCAACAAAGTTTGGAATGCAGCGCGCTTCCTTCTTAAAAACCTTAAGGCTGACGAACCTCTCCCCACAATCAAAACATTATCCCTCGCACGTCCTCAGGTTTGGTTGCTTCATGAATGCGACAGGGTTAGTAAAGAGGTAAACCGCTGCTTGGATCAGTATCGTGTGAATGATGCTGTTGAACTTATTTACCACTTTATTTGGGGATCTTTTTGCGACTGGGGATTGGAGTGTGCAAAACAGGATTTGCAGGGAGATGATCTCCAGACCAAACGCAGCACCTTATCGGTACTGGTATATATTCTAGACGGCTGCCTGCGCCTCGCCCACCCTATCATGCCCTTTGTCACCGAAGAGTTATGGCAGCAATTACCCCCACATCCCGATTGGGACCGCCCCCAAAGCCTCATCGTGGCCCGTTATCCAGAGCGGGGACCCCAAACTGATGAAAAAAAGGCCCGGGAATGGGGACAAGTAAAAGATATCATCACCAAAATCAGATCCGCAAGGCAACAGTCAGGGATTTCCCCCAAGCAGGAGCTTGCCGTACACATTGTCGCTGGAGAAGATCTTTGCCAGGTTGTGCGGGACTCCACACCTTGGATCAAACGTCTGGCCCAGGTTTCTGTATTAGAGGCTGGCCCGCAATTGACAAGGCCAGGGCAATCCTTGACACAGATTGGATCAGGGTTTGAGATTTTCATACCGGTCGCCGACCTCTTAGATGTGGCAAAAGAAAGTAAACGCTTAGCCCAGGATAAATCAAGGCTGGAAAAGGTACTGCTAGGACTGAGTAAAAAGCTCGATAATCAGAACTTTGTATCGCGAGCCCCTGAAGAGGTCATTACCCAAACCAAGCACCAGTATGAAAACATCGCCCAGCAAATTGAAGGAATCCAGAAGAACTTAGATGCGCTCGGCGATTAAACACTGATGCGAGCTTCAGACCTTCATCGGCTCTGCTGTTATGGTTATAAAAAAGAAGCGCTACACCGGTCAGCTACAAAAAATGCTGGCTTCCAAAACCTAGATTCCGATGTTGCCAGCGGAATCCGAATAAACGTTGGCTATTTATATATTGTTTCTGCTCCGGTCTAGCAATACTTCAGTAGAACTGAAGCTAATATCTCTAGCCCTTCAGTAAAAACAGATTGGGGAATGTTTAAGGGGGGGGTCAGTGTGAGACTCTCACCTGTTTTACCGCTCGCTAAAGCGATGACGCCCTGCTCCCGCAAAAGATTCATAAGCATGGCGCCCGCTCCTTCTTCCTGAAAGGTGATGCCAATCATCAAACCATGGGCTGCAATAGATTTGACCGCTGGATGCTTGCCAATTTTACTTTGTAATTGAATTTCAGCATAATCACCCAACTCTTTCGCATGCTGGCTTAGGTTTCTGGTGTTGAGAGCTTTTAGAAAAGCAAGACCGGTCCGACAACTAAAAGGATGACCAAAAAACGTACCCGTATGAATAGACTCGCCTTTATTTTCCGGCCATAGCGAGAAAGCTTGCTGTGAACCACAGCACGCAGATAGGGGCATGCCTCCTCCTAGGGACTTGCCGAGGCAGATAAGGTCGGCTGAGATGGTAAAGCTACTGGAAATGGTCCCTATCCGGCCTAATCCGGTAAATACTTCATCAAACACCAACAGGGCACCATTTTGGGTGCAGAGTTCACGCAGGCCTTGCAACCACGGCAGATCTGACATACGAATACCAGCACGCCCTTGAATCGGCTCGATAAATACTCCCGCTATTTCGTGCTTGGCAAAAACCTCCTCGATGGTTTTGAAATCAGCTAAATGGCAGAGTTCCACCACCCTATCCTCTGGCAACCACATGCGGAAAGGGTCTTTAAAATCCCTACGAGAAACTAGGGGGAGTACTCCCAAGTCAAGCCCGTGATAAGAGCCTTCGAAAACCAGGATTTTCCCTCGCGGCTTATGAAGCAAGCAAGTTTTCAACGCGATTTCGTTAGCTCCAGCCCCAGACAAGGCTAAAGCACCTTTTTCGATATGATCGGGCAGTAAATCGATCAGATAGCTCAGTAGCTCAATTTTACTATCAGACGGATATACATCGCCCATGGCATGATCGATGGGCGACTGTTCGATTTGGTCTTGGCATACCTTTAGAAATTCCGGAGAATTATGGCCAAGTGCTAAGGCTCCAAACCCAGCACATAGATCGATGTATGGTTTGCCATTGGTATCGTATACATAGGAACCATGGGCCCGAGAAAACACAAGGGGAGGCTCGGCTAGCCAGTAACTGGCATCTGGAGACTCCACAGATTTTAGCCTGTTCATCCACTCACTAGGGCTCTGAAGAGACATCTACACTCCTTTTTTTCGCGGACTCCAGATATATTTGTGTTGCTGCAAATTAAGCCGTACATCAAGTTTATCGTTGACAATCCAATACACTAAATCGGCCGGATCAAGCAAACCAAAGGCAGGCGACATCAAAACAGTAAATTTTTCCTCTAATTGTTGGCTTTTAATAATGGTCCGCGCCCAATCATAATCACTGCGATCGGCGATGACAAACTTGATTTCATCGGTCGCTTTAAGAAAGTCTAAGTTCGCCCACAAATTACGGTCTACCATACCACTACCAGGACATTTTATATCCATAATCAGAGTCACACCTGCCGGAACCTGAGAAATATCTTCCGCACCGCTGGTTTCACAAAGAACGCGAAAGCCACTATCGATCAGTTCCTTCATAAAGGGCAGGCAAGCCTTTTGCGCCAAAGGCTCTCCCCCAGTAATCTCAACTAAATTTATTTCATAAGAATTAAGTTGCTTGATGATCTCATCGAAGGACTGATCCTTTCCCCCATGGAAACCGTAAACAGTGTCACACCAGCGGCAACGCAAGGGACATCCCGTCAGCCTTACAAAGAGACATGGCAACCCGGCATATGAAGACTCCCCTTGAACACTAGCATATATCTCAGTTATCACTAGACTTCGATCTTTTTGGTTACTCATGTTAATTTTGCCTATCATTTGTGAGTGTATATGGAAGAAAAGACGCCCTCTCCCGATCAAACACTGTCACCTTGGTCGCAAGGAATCGCCTTGCTGAAAGCTATCAAGGTGCAGTTGGTGTATCTAAGCTTGGTCGGAATGGCAATACCATTGTTTGTTTTCGAGCTGATCACCAACAGGCTTTCGTTAGATTTATCTATAAATATTAGTCAATTACACGAAAACACGACCCTGTTTACATTTATCGACACATGGAGTAACTTTTTTTCGAATTATGTAATTTTGACGATCATATCTTATATGATTGCTATGATAAGCTACTTTGCTTTGATTGATGTCTGCTGGTCTTACTTATCCCATAACAAAACATCTGCAGAACCGCTTTATAAGATTTGGCTCAGAAATATAAAGCTATTGCCAAGGGCCTTACTCAGCACAGCTATATTGACTGCCCTGGTGATAGGTATGGCAGTTGCGGCGTATTTTTCGTCAATTTTAGGCCAATTTATTACTATTATACTCCTAGCGACTTTAGCTTTAGCTTATGCCATACCTCTATTGCTTTGGCTGGGGGAACGGCCCTGGCCCGCCATCCGTAAAAGCCTAGGACTTGCTTACGCGATGACTGGAAAGTTCAAAAGGTGGGCTCTTTTTTTTCAGATTATGACCTTTCATATCATAGCCATTGTCTATGTTATGTTTTTCAGTTTTGTCACGGATAAGATTCGTCATCTTGATGAAGTGTTTGGCTTCGCAAGAAGTTTTGCTTACTCTCCGGATAGCTGGCCCGAAAGCCCGATGTTTTTTCTTTCGGGAATCTTTTTGCAAGCTACAAGCAGCCTGATTATAGCCAGCTTTGTCGCCATCACCACAAACTTTTTTTTCACAGTATCAGATAAACATTACCGTTTGGAAACCTCCTAGTTATGATGAAATTGTACCATTACAAGAATTGTACTACCTGTAAAAAAGCTTTAAGATTTGTATCGGAACAAGGAACCCCTTGCGAAATCATAGCTATCGACCAGAACCCTCCTACTAAGAAAGAGCTTGGTATTGTATTAGCAAAATACCAGGGCAACATACGTAAGCTATTTAATACCAGCGGTAAAATGTACCGCAGCATGAACCTCAAAGAGAAAATGCCAAGCATGAATGAAGTCACAGCCCTCGATCTATTATCACAAGAGGGGATGCTCGTGAAACGCCCCCTTCTAGTCACCAAGCAAGGGGGACTCGTTGGCTTCAACGAAGCGGAATGGCAAGAATTTTTTTCCTAGTGGCTACCCTCCACCCGCTGCAAAAGGTGAGAAATGTGAGCTTCCAACGGCTCTGTTATCTCATCTTCCATATGGGATAACACTGCTGTTTCAATACGCTTTTCGATAAGTTCTGATAGCATCTGACTGCTAAGGCCTGGATAGAGTTCGTTGAGACCAAGCAAAAACTCACGATGACTCCTGCCCTGCCGATAATCGGGTTCTTTGCTAGGGTGCTGGAGATAGGTTTCTATTTGCTCTATCTGTAAATCGACTAAAAGGGAGGCCTGATAGAGCAAATAAGTACGACTGCGAAACAAAGAGGTTCCGGCAAACTTTCGCTGACCCTTAACAATATCGCTATATCCTCGTTGCCTAAAACCAAGCTCTGGGAACAGGGGAGACATCGCGGTTATGATACTATTGTTTAAGGCACTGAAGTATCTATCGTTGTGGTAAGGGCTCGATACCCAAGCGCCAATAGAAACCACAACACAGCCCCTGTGAAGCAGTACGGTTCCCCCTCCCCCGTAGCGTTTGAGAATGGGGACCCCATCTCTCTGGCATCGCTCGACGTGAGCCTCACGTTCTTCTTTATTGCTGCGCCCTAATACCACCATCGGCGATGGGGGAACAAAGACCTTATAAGCCAGTCTTTTACTGCAATCCTTTATAATCTGATCATCTATCCACATAAACGGCTACCATTTCCAATTGGCAATGAAAATTGCAATATTAAAGAGGGTGAATATCCCAAATATATCTACTAAAGAGGCAATGACGGGTGAACTTGACACCGCAGGATCAAGTCGCATTTTTTTCAAAACCAGAGGTAACATTGATCCGGCAATCGCACCAAAGAGAACAACACAAAGGAGCGAGGCCGCTATGGTAAATCCAGCCATCACGTCTAATCCACTCACATACACGACTCGCCAAAAACCCAGCACACTCAAGACCAAACCTAAGGCTACACCCATCAAGATTTCGCGACTGAGAACGCGCCACCAATCGCCCACTTCTATTTCCCGGACTGCAATTCCCCTAATGATTAGCGAGGCTGCCTGGGAGCCAGAGTTGCCACCCGATGAAATGATTAATGGTAAGAAGATCAATAGAAATTTCATCGCAAAAGTAGACTCATAGGCTTCCAGGACATTGGCCGTAAACATCATCATAAGAAAGATCATAGCCAGCCAGCTGCCGCGTTTTTTAAACAAAGTAAACATAGGTGTGTGGAGATAGGAATCTTCTAAGGATGTCTGGCCACCGAAAGCTTGAATGTTTTCTGTAGCCTCTTCCTCAGCGACATCAAAGACATCATCGGCCTCGACAATACCGACAAGCCGATCTTCGTTATCAACAACAGGAATATAAGGCCGGTCATACTTCCGAAAATGGTCAACCGCTGCACCCTCTTCATCATAAACCGACAATGCGTAAGATAATTCATTCATGACCTCAGCAACCTTAACGGTTCCAGGATCAGCTAGCACCAGAGATGAAAGCGAGACATGGCCTTTAAGCTTCCCTTGCTCATCAACGACAAAGATGTGATGTAAAAAAATTTCGGACACACCGCTAGAATTCCACCTAATATGGGCCAGAGCATCGTTGACAGTGACATCAGGAGATACCGATATAAACTCGGGACTCATCATCCGACCAATAGTATCTTCAGGATAGCTTAGGAGCTGCCAAGCAATTTTTCGCTCTGAAGGCTCCATCTGTGCTATCAACTTGGCCCGTAGCTCCTGTGGTAATTCCTCCAAAAGATGTGTTCGATCGACTGGTTCCATATCATTGAGCAGAGTAACCCCTACCAGATCTGGTAAAGCATCCAGCATTCCATTTTGGATTTCAAAGTGGAGATAGGAAAATAGTTCTGCACGGCGGCTTTTGGGAACTAATCTGAACAGAATAAGATTGCTATCAAGATCGTTTTTAGAGAAAATTTCGGATATATCCGCGACCTCCATTTTCGCAAAAATGGTTTTTATCATGCGGAGATTCTTTGCAGCGAGAAAGTCAGCTATATCTTCTGTAGTGTAGATTTTATGATCCATCATTACTCCTCACATCTTCCCCTTGACAAAGACTATCCATTGCGTGAAAAACATCATCAAAATCTTCCTCTGCAATTTCAATAGCTTCCAGAAAATCTCCCATGAGAGGCTCGCCCTGACATGCAAAAGCGTGGGCGAATCGCAACGTATCGGGAGTATAAAGAGATGCCGCTAAAATGGAAGCATTGTTCCACTCTTTTTTATCAATCAACCTACTAAATTTGGGGTTTGTGAATTTTGGTCTGTTTTCAGTCAGGTAACGCTCTATAATGATCTTCTTTTTTTTCAATTTATCCTCTGTAGTCAGGTTCTGTTTATAAAGCTTGGAAAGGCTTTCTCGAAGCATCTTTAACCATTTCCGGAATTGAACTTTATCCCGACGACCTTCCAGATACCCTTCAATGTCACGGACACTTCCCTGATCATGTAAGAATTTCTCAGTTAAAATTCCTGCAGAGAACTCCGCTAAATTTTCATTAAAGGTCGTCGATCCCCGAGACCAGAAAGTACGATGAGTCAGTTCATGGAATAATAAGTGGGCAAAGTCTGCTTCCCTATAACGAAGCATAGATGTATAAATGGGGTCATGAAACCAGCCTAAAGAAGAAAAAGCACCGACCCTTGCTTTATGAATATCATAATTCTTCGCTAGCTCTACGGCCTTGCGAT
>JBNKNM010000047.1:0-30738 GCA_050293845.1 Pseudobacteriovorax sp.
GGGGAAAATAGGTGCTTTGAGGCTGTTTCGTCGTTGTTCTTGCAGTCCTTGGTGCTGCAGCGGCAAGTAGCATATACACTAGTACAGTATTTGTTCTGTTTCACATGCGATCTAACTTCATACTAATACTTGTCAGCAAATTTCCAGCCCAATTTTCGCGAAAGTTTAAGCCAAAAGCCTTCAGGTTATCTGATTTTAACCAAAACACTTTGACTTTTACGGATAGATTTTGGTTTTTGCAATGTTTAACGATAAAATTCTCCAAATACCGTGGTTTGATAGTTTTTAAGTCAATGAACTCACAACCCTGCCTGATTTGAATCATATGATGAGCGCTTATCTGTGTAACTAAATCATAATTTTCTTGCAAATAATTCTGTAATTTTCTTTGAGCTTCTTTGCTTAATGTCACATTAAAAATACAAGGCTGGTGGCGAAAGCATCTCTCGCCGACTTGATAAAACCACTTCCATGAGTGACTCAAGCCATATATTTCAGAACTGTAACAGGAAATACCACTTGTTCCACAAATAAACTCCGTCCAAATCCGTTCCGTTTTGGATTTTAACTTAGAATGATTCTCTACAAAAACAATATGTTTACTGAGAGAACCATCGAAATTCACCGACGTGATAACGGCACTTCCTTTCTTTAAAGCAACAATACTCCAACGATCTTCTTCCACTTGAATCAGCTCAATAATACCCTTGCGACTTACTTTAATCTGTTCATAGCTTATCAGTTTGATAGCTATTTTTTCACCAACCTTCATGGTAAGAACTTCCTCACTAAAACCAGTGTAAGCAAGTAGATTGGTTAGGATAAGGAATATACATTTAGCCATATTTTACCTTTGACGACTGACGAAGGCATTTTTCTTTAGGAACTTGAGAGCTTATTGAAAAATCAGTGGATAGTACAAACTTGAGTACTTCTTTCGAAGAAGAATTGCGAGGAAGTAGCAGTGCCATTGTATTTCCTACGTAATTAATAATGTAAGGATCGCTGGAAATCAAACAATGCTTCCTTTTCGATTGTAAATAGACCACATCTCCGTTCTTAAAAGAATAACGCTTTGGCAAGGAAATCAAAATTCCGCGGAAGCTGAATGGCCGTTTTTTTTCTTCCATATGAATGATAGATCCAAACCCGACCATAAAAGCCAGCATATGCGTGATAAATTTAGGTATAGGTTGCGCCGCTTTTAAATATGTTAGAAATCGTAGTCGCATTGCAAAATATCCCTTAAATCAAGCTCCCTTCCAATCTGGCAAACAGCCAGACTATCTTGCTGATAATGGTAAGCACCATAGTCTGCACGGGGAGGAATCATTTCAAATTGCAGCTTACCCATCATGAAAAAACCCGGTTCATGATTGAATCGTCGTGAACTTTCCAGAAGTTGCTCATAAAATTGATTATGAAATAGGGTTAACCTGGATATCACTAGCAAACTGACACTACTAAAAGCAATTGTGGCTAGGAGCAAGGCTATAGCGGCGTCCCCCCTATTACTATGGCCTAACATTATAGATCCAATTGGGGTACGCCTGTGGTAATTGGGAATTTTGCTCTTGATAGAGTATAATTCTTTCCTGAAAGTCCTCACATTCAACCTTATTCCAAGCCTCAATCATATCAATGATTTCTTCATAGCCCAGCTTCTGCCTATAAGATTCTTCTATATACACATTGGCTGACATCATATTTTTTAAGTAAGCTGCATAACGACCACAGTAAGTTATCAAATGATCTTGTTCCCAGTGTGACAATAACTTATCAACCAAATGCTCCCACTGGTTAATATTCCAAATGGTCAGTGCGACAAAAGTAAAAATTTGAAAATTTGTGTACCATAAGCCATTCATAGCTTATTTATTTGCTATGAACAGGTGGTAATTTACCAATGACTTCGGTTATAATTGTGTGACTTTTCCCAAACGGAGATTATCATGAAGATTCTTTTGATACTGCTCATGGCCCTATGCAGCCTTTCATGCCAAACCAATGCCGCTACTGGTAAAACCAAGTCAGAATTGATTTTTCAAAGAGTCATCGGTGAACATACAAAAAGCAATCCACACTCCTATTACCAACTGTGTGAAATCAGGGCGAACCAAATTAAGAATCTGACGAAGGTTCAAGCCAACTTTAAAGCTTTGAAGACAGAAAAGATCCAGGTTGGCTACCCTTTTACAGCTTTCGTTCCTTCAAAGGAATATTATTTCTTCGAGAGAGGCCAAAAGCACCTAGTCGCTCGCTATAGTTCTACGATAGAAACGAAGGCAAGCTCTCAATTAGTTATTGATATTATTGATGATATTTGTGGAAGCCACGACCGCAAGCGCAAGGATGCCTCTAAACCACCACTCAAAAATGGTCGCAAATAGCTGGATTTTAAGGGCATTTTCACTGCATTAGCCATGCAATCAAGTGTGGACAGCTTTACTCCGATAGTAATAAAGCTTTTACTTAATAGTTATTATTGGAGTAACAATGTGGAAGACTGGTGTCTACGTTAGCATTGTAATTGCTGTGCAAAGCTATGGATGCCAATCTAGCGAATCCTCAAAAACCCTTGACCAGGTAAGCCAGGGTCCTTCCACTAGATCTGTAGATCCGGCATACCTAAGTATCTACTTCAGTAAGGAAATCGTCCCTATCCCCCAAGAAAGAATTGAAGTCATTGTGCGGCCCATCGAGCAATATGTCAACGGCACAGCATTTATCGGCAACCCTAAAGAGCTTCAAAACATCAGCTTTGATTCAGATCAGGAATACTCTATCAATGTAGAAATATTAGGGATGTCCAAAAGAGTTCCGGTTTGGAGTTCAGAAGAATGTAACAAACAGCAATTCTATTATCTATCCCCTGGGAAAAACTCTTTTTTTATCGAAGTTTGCCCAACGGCTAACAGCCCACAGCATCCCCTATCTTACGATAAGTAAGTCTTCATAGCGAACGCATGGAAATTTCGCCTTTTAAGCATTTATATTTCTAGTTCCCTGCCGATATCAAATTTATTATGCCCGATCACATGATCCGGGATTTGCAATATTAAGTCGGGAAATTTTCAGAAATTTCTTGGTAGCATTGCGTGCGATCGGATACGAAAAAAGCGTTCATCAAGATATTCCACAGAATAACCCGAGTTAACTCAGATTAGTAGCGATCAGTTTTCATCTTGACAACACAGACTAGTGGCTATTTTTCACATCCAGGCTTGATTAATATTATGACTCATTACTACGACATAGATGACCATCTTTCAGAATTAGCAAATGAATTTCTCCTCAATTTAGACGATGACCTCGACTTCTTGGAAAAAGAAATTCTAGATCTTTTTGAATCCCCCAGTATCGACGGAGTACGAAAGATATTTGCTAAGGTTCATAGCATAAAAGGCTCGGCAGGAGCCTTGGGGCTGGAATTTATAAGCTCTATATGTCACAATTTCGAAGACCAGATCAATCTTTTCAATCACCATATCGATGAAGCTAAAGGCAATCTTTTTTTCAAATTTGTCGACCTTATGCGAGAATATAAGCTGGCAGTTTTAGCTGATGACATCGATGAAGATGCATTCAACATTAAGCTAAGATCTATAGCTGTTAAGGATCGCAAGCAGAGAATCCTCATAGTCCAGCGAACAAAAAGCTATATACAGCGATTCACACAGATTCTTAAGGAAAGAAATGTGGAAATAGCCACAGCTAGAAGTGGTTATGACGCCTTAGGTCGCATACTCAAGGAGCACTTCGATATCATAGTTTGTGACTCACAAACTGGCCCCATAAATGGTATTGAACTCGTCCAAATATTAAGAATCATCGACAGCTCCAAAAAAAACAAAATCGTGCTAATCAGTGGTAGCCATGAGAACCTGACGCCAGCCGAGGTAGGCTTTCCCGATTATCTTATTACCAAAGATATCGATTTTTTTTCCCATATTAGAAAAGTATTTTCTGAGTTGACCGGACCCAAAATTGTGCCCGATAGTGCATTTACTAAAAAATCAAAATCGGAAAAATTTTCAGATCCACAACAAAATTATCCCAAAATACATAAAATATTATGTATCGAAGATGATCAAATTATTCAAGCTTTGATAAGAAAATCTCTTCAATGCCTAGAACTGGATACCCTTAACTTCTGTTCCAACGGCAAAGATGGGATCAAACAAGCATTAGCCGACACTCCAGACCTCGTATTATTGGATTACTTTTTACCCGATATTGATGGTCTTGAGGTATATTCTCAAATACAATCGACTCAACCCCATCATCACAGTATCCCCATCATATTCTTAACCGGTAAAGACTCTGAAGTTGAGCGCCAGAAATTACTTGAAGTCGGCGCCATAGCCGTTATTAATAAGCCTTTTGACCCCAAAACGCTGGACTTAGAAGTTGAAGAATATTGGAGAAAATATTGGGATAGCGTATGAAGTTCTAGAACAACCGGCTTATGCTTTCCCTGCGTGAGATCTAAGATGATCTTCATACCCCTCACGAAAAGTCGGAAAACAAAATTTAAAACCCAGATCAGTAAGCTTGCGATTCATAACACGCTTCCCCTTAGGAGTTGGTTCCTGCAAAACTTCTGTCCTGCTTTTTTTACCCAGTATGTGATGTGCCCAATGCACAATTGAAGACCGATCTGCAGGATCGTTATCAACCCCATTATAGACTTCACCTTTATGCCCTTTCTCAATTAAAAACAGGAGTGCCCTGACACAATCATCCCTGTGAATACGATTTGTATAATGGGCTTGATTGCTTAAGGCTATATCCCCTGTAATAATTCTATCTATAAATCGTGTTCGCCCTGGACCATATATTCCTCCGAAGCGCACCACAATCCCTGATTGCCGCAACACAACCTGCTCAGCCTCTTTTAATATAGCGCGTTTTTCATCAACTTCTCCACCGACTTGGTCTTCATTAACCCATTCTCCAGAGGACTGACCGTATACGGATGTACTGGATACATAAATCAGGGTTTTAGGAGCCTGAGGAAGCGAGGCGAGAATCTTTCTGAGCCCTTCCAAATATACTCCCCGATATACTTGAGGATCGTTGCTTTTGGCTGCTGGTAGATAAAACAATCGATCAATAGGAGGCAAAGAAAAAGATGGATCATACTGCAGGTCCCCTACGATGGGGGAGATTCCTGGCTGTTGTCTTGGATTACGGCTTAATACAAAAACCTGACCTTCGGACACTAGGTTTAAAGATAATGGCCATCCTACATAACCTGGTCCAACAACTAAAGAACTCGTACTCACTTCAAATAGCTTCCTTGCGATAGGTTTTTAAAATATATTTGATTTCTCCCGTTGAGCGGAAATGGCAAGGTGGTTTGGGACCCACCTCCCCCTCACTGCAGTAGCTTGTTAGAAGCCTGTCTTTTAATGTTGGCTTTTGCTGATCAAGCCATGCCTTGCATTTTTGCATGGCATCTTGCGCGCTAGTCTTAGAGCAAAACATACGCATCTGACTGTTAAGAGTTTCTTCTATTATTTCTACTCTAGGTTTATCAGCGTAAAGCCAAATAGGAACTATGCAAACAAAGGCAATTACGACCCATTTCATTTTAAAGCTCTTTCAACAAATATTCCTTCATTAAACTACGCTTAGTTTCAGGTATTTCAATACTAAGCTGTTTTTCAAAATCAAACCACACAAGAATAGCTTTGGCACGGGCAAGTACTTTTGCATTATGTTTGATTTCATAGACTTGATGAAAACTTTTCTGACCGATATGACTTAACCAGGAAGCTACAACTATGTCGTGATTCAAGTGACCCTGGGATAGATAATCAATCTCCGTTCTTGCAAGAATGAAGGGAATCTTTTCTGCTTGAGAGAATATCCCTGTACCTAACGCGTCATCCAACCAATGAGTACGACAAGTCTCAACATAAGAATGATACACTGCATTGTTAATATGACCTAAACTGTCACAGTCTCTAAACCGCACTTGTATCTTATAATTATATACTTTCATTAACTTTTCCTTATTACTCGTTATACAGCAAACTGAAACCCCTAGGGCTAACTGCTGTCGCAGCTATTGATAAGAATCCCATGGTTAGCCTTGAAGTGAAACTTTTTAAATTCTAAAGATTTGCAGAAAAGGACCAGGAGCCCCTTTCTTAGAGAAATAGTGGCCATTAGCTATATTGGTCAATAATCTCGTCGCTAGCTTTCTCACTGATAATGAAAATTGGTAGAGCGATAAAAAAGCCTGGAATCTTAGGGAAAATTGACGCATCAACAACCCTGAGTCCATCGACACCCCGCACTCTAAATTTACTATCTAAAACCGCCATCGGATCATCATCGGCACCAATGGGACAGGTACATGATGCGTGGTGTCCCCAAGACTCCGTTTTAATGTATTCTTTAAGGCTTTCGTCAGATTGCACCTGCTCACCAGGCATCACCTCATCTTCAATAATGCCCTCTGCTGCCTTCATCGTATCACGAGCAACTTTGACCCCCTCTAAAACCCCTTGAAGGTCATCTATGGGATCATTGCCTTCCTCATAATAATTAAAGTTGATTTCGGGCCTTTCTAAAGGATCTGCACTTCTTAACGTTACAGTGCCTGCAGTATTATTGGTGTGACCTTTGAGCACTAACCAAGTAAACTGATCACTGATAGACCGGATGAGATCTGAATAACGTTCTGTATAACCATCAAATCTACCAGCTAATCCAAACACAAATAAATCAGGACTTTGCCCCTTGCGTTTGGCTTCATCTGATTTTTTTATAATGGCTAAGCTAGAACCATTGGAACCATAGAGAGTTCCTTCTCCATTTTTGTTCAGATAATCTGCTAGGCAGGGATCGCCATCTTCTCCAAAAGTACACTCTGCTCTTACGGGAAGATTGCGTCTCATCTTGCTAATCACAGGTATTTCATAACGATCTTGGAGATTTGTACCAACACCGGGAAGATCAACTTTGACGGCAATACCCAGGCTTTCTATTTCCTCACGAGGACCAATCCCCGACAGTTTTAGTAATTGTGGAGTATTAAAAGCTCCAGCGCTAACGATGACCTCATATTTAGCCCGTATTATTTTTTTAGGATACGTAGCAGCATCGACTCCCGGTTGATATTCTCTTTCGGCGCGATAAAGTTTTTCACCAATCATAACTTCCACACCAACAACTTTTGGAGTTTTCGATTCATTGTCAAAGACCAGCTGAGAGACAAACGCATCGGTTTGAATTTTAAGGTTGGAATACTGACTTTCCGTATCCAAAAGTAGTTTTCGCACTCCGCCACGAGTCCCCGGCGCTACATTCACTCCGCGGTCAAGATCTTGATGATTGCCAATACTCATGGGTACCTGAAAAACCCCTTCTTTCTTGGCAACAACCGATAGAAAACTATTGGGATCTAAGATTTTATCTGGATCAAATAGATTGCCGATATTTTTTATAACAGAGCCAAGTCCTTGAGATTTTACTGCTGAAAGCAAAATTTTCGTCAGGTCAGGAGCATTAGCAAGTACCTCTAAGTCAGATAGTTTTATCGGTAACCATGCTTCAACTTTTTTCAGGTACTTAAATATCATACCTGGCTTATTAGGACTAAAAGGATTTAAATCCAATGATCGCCAACTATGATCTCCTGTAATATCGGCAATGTAATCAAAATCTTCCAAATGGGGGAGCATAGTGATCATAGCATTAACTGCGGTGCTTCCCCCAATTGTTGATCCTCTCGGGTAATAAATGCCTCCGCGAGCTGACCATGAGGCCTCACCATCCTGGTAATGTTTTCGTTCTGCACTTTGTCTTTCAGGATCTTGATAGTGATTGGTGTAGAAAGCCCAAGAAAGATCACTGTCCTCTGAGGCTGTACCATGAAAAAGCGGAATATTGCGGACAGGTTTATGGTTATCACGGCTTCCAGCTTCCAATACTAAAACAGAAAACCCTGCTTTTGCTAAATTACTAGCAAGCGGACCTCCTCCTGCCCCAGAGCCGACAACAATAAAATCGTATTCTTCAGCAAGATCGACATCAGATTGCGATCCCACATTGGTACCGTAGGCTGATCCCGCTAAACCAGCACCTAAAGACGCCGAAAGGCCTTTAGTAAAATCTCTGCGATTCAGTTTAAGTTTCTTGTTTTGCTTTTCTTTTTTCATAGATGCCCGCCCTCTTAAAAGACAATAAAGAACTTAGTTTCTTAACTTTAATGACTAAATTTCTGAAATGCTGATCGAGCCAAACATAGCTTTAGAATTGGTTCTCGTCAAACGGAAACCAACTATGTATCTGTAAAGTTAAGATAAATAGCAAACGCCATGTATCTCCTATTTACTTTCTTTGGCTATCAACTATTCGCGCCGAAACTTGTAGTTGAAAGGGTCACAATCATGCCGTTGAGCGATTTACTCGTTTGACGCTCCATGGTAAACTCCGCTCCTTGAAGAAGAATCATTTAGGAGCTGCCTTTGACTTCCCTCATTGATAGCATTCAATTAGCCTCCCCTCTACCTTGGATCGACACACTAGGTCATTCGGGCTTTGTTACAGCCTTAGGGAAGCAAGAACTAATCTTAACCATATACGATCAGAATATGGACATTGGCACCGATCTTGATATCCAGGTCATGTTTGGAGCTAGCCAGTCCTTTCCGATATCGGGAACCATTAAGCAGTTTAGTTCAAAATCCCTATACTTGCATGTCAGTGATCGCAGTTTAGAAACCCTTAACGATCTGCTGGGACAGGTACGAAAAGATCAGCATATTGAAATTTGCCGTAGCTCTGATGTTGAGTCCTCAGATAAATTTACGGGGTTTCAGGATGTAAACTTTATTCCCCAAGCCATTCCTGAACTCGACTTCTCCGACTTAGATACTACCGTAAAATTATTCACCAAAGAATTTGCTTTTCCCATGTTAATTACAGGCATGACGGGCGGTATTGAAAAGGGAATCGAAATTAATCGTAATTTGGCATTGGCAGCACAAAAGTTTAATATTCCTATGGGGGTTGGCTCCCAGCGTATTGCCCTGGAGAACCCCAGTTATGGCCCCATTTTTGATGTGAAAAAGCACGCGCCTCGGGTTTTTCTGATTGGTAATTTGGGGTTTGCTCAGCTTAAACAGAGCAATTATTTAGAACTTTGCCAGCGTGCCGTCGACATGATTGATGCAGACGCCTTGGCTATTCATGTTAACGTGATTCAAGAGGCCGTTCAGGTTGAAGGCGATCGCCACTTTAAAGGTATTTTCAAAAGGTTAGAGCATATTTGCTCCCATATCAAAAAACCTATCATTATCAAAGAAGTTGGCTCTGGCATCGCTCCTGATACCGCCAAAAAATTGCGAAATATTGGAGCTAGTGGTATCGATATCGGAGGCCGTGGTGGCACATCTTGGGGTTATATAGAAGGACTACGCAGTTCCCGAAAGGAAACGCAAGCCCTGGCGCAAACATTTCGCAATTGGGGTATTCCGACAGCTTATGCCTTAATGGCAGCAAGGAAAGCCAATAATACCCTTCCTATCATCGCTACTGGTGGTATCAGGGACGGGCTCATGGTGGCGAAAGCCGTAGCATTAGGCGCCAACCTTGTGGGAATCGGGCTTCCCCTACTCAGGGCAGCCATCGCAGGACAAAAGCAGGTTGAAGACCTGCTTTCCCTCTATTCCCGAGGACTTAAAATTGCTATGATCGCTACCGGCAGCCAAAGTTTAAACGACCTTGAACAACATATTGTTCTGGGGCATCCTTTAGCCAATAGTTTTCAAGAGCAGCTTAGCTCGAAGTTGTACGATCGGGAAATACCAGGATCTTAAGTGAAACCGCTAAATCTATAGCTTGTATATTTTCATAAGAATCAATTGTTTAAGAAAGCTTGAACTATTATAAAAACTCGGGCATCTTCTTCCCCAATTAAGGACGATTTTCCATAAGGAAGCCATCAATGAAAGTGGAACAGGAACCTCACTTTGAAAATAAATTCACCCCCCATCACAGCAGTCATTCTTCTAGACTTCCTGGTTACTATGAGCTTCCTATAGGAGAGCGGCGGTCAATCGTCGCTAATATCTGCCAATTAGACTCGGAAGAGCACGAAGCCATAAGGCAATTTGGCTCACTAAACCCCGAGCTCACCGATGTCTTTATAGAAAACGCCATTGGCACCATGAGCCTACCCTTGGGTATCGCTACCAACTTCCAGATCAATGGAACCGATGTGCTCATCCCTATGGCCGTGGAAGAAAGCAGTGTCATAGCTGCTGCCAGTCATGGCGCCAAATTAGCAAGGGCTGGAGGAGGATTTACAACTAGCTCGACAGCTCCCATTGGAACGGGACAGATTCAAGTTTTTCCCGATAGGGTTGAGGATTTTGATAGCAAGCTAGCTCCCTTAAAAGAACAAATCATGGCCCTGGCTAACATTGGCATGGATCGGCTTATCGCCAGAGGCGGCGGTGTCAAGGATGTGTCGTGGCGCTACAGCAAGGAAATTAACTCGCTCACCTTTTACGTCGATGTTGACACCCGCGATGCCATGGGCGCCAATATTATCAATACTATATGTGAGCGCCTGTCCAGCGACCTTCTAAGAATGATACCAGGCCGCATGGGCCTCAGAATCTTGACCAATTTGACTGACAAGCGCTTAGCAAGAGCCCACTGCTTAGTTCCTAAAGAGGCTTTCCACAACAAGAACTTCTCAGGTGCAGAAGTTGTCGAAAGAATCGAGGCTGCTTACCTTTTTGCCGCCCACGATGTTTACCGTGCAGCCACCCACAATAAGGGCGTTATGAATGGTATTGATCCCGTAGTCATAGCGACCGGAAATGATTGGCGAGCTGTAGAGGCGGGAGCTCATGCTTACTGCTGCCGCACCGGAGTCTACCAGCCCATGACCCGCTGGTGGAAAAATGCCGAGGACAACCTGGAAGGCTTTATTGAACTACCTATGGCTTTAGGTACCGTAGGGGGAGTTACCAAATTACACCCGACCGCCCAAGCAGCCCTGAAAATATTGGGACAGCCTAGCGCCCAAGGCCTGGCTGAAATTGTCTGTGCTGTTGGTCTGGCCCAAAACCTGTCAGCCCTTAGGGCGCTGGCATCAGAAGGTATCCAACAAGGACATATGAGCCTCCATCAGCAAAATATCGAATTAAGCCGCAAGCAGGGAGAGCTGGAGCATTGACGGTATCCCAAACTTCAGTTCCCGGCAAAGTTATGATCACAGGAGAGTACAGTGTTCTACAAGGGCACCCTGCCCTGGCGGTCACAGTTGACAAGCGCTTGACCGCTCAGGCTTCTCCCCGGGAAACAGGTTTTGAGCTGTCAACGAACATTTGGGAGTCCCGCCACACCTTTCCAAGCCTCAACCTGGATAGCAAAGATATTTTCCACAGCACCTGTGCTTGGGCTCAAAAACAGTGGAACCTTAACTCGTTTGCCATTGCAGTATCGTCTGATATTGCAGTGCGCGATGGCATCGGGAGTTCGTCAGCACTGCGTCTTGCCTGCCTTGCTGCACTACAAGATTTGCAGCAAGAGCCGCGTCTTAGCCATGAAGAGCTAGCAAAATTAGCTTGGCAGAGGCAAAGGGAGCAGCAAGGGTTTGCTTCGGGTTATGATGTAGCTACGCAGCTAGTAGGCGGATTGGTAAAATTCGTAAGCGATCAATGGGATTGGTCGTGGGAGAAGTATGCCTGGAATCGTCTTCAAGATGTTGTCCATATATACGCTGGGGGCAAGGGAGCTCCCACAGATAAAGTCGGAGGCTCTACCCTTTCTTGGTTGCAGGAGCAGGACTTATTCTTGGACTTAATTACTATCAGCAATCATCTGGTAACAAAGCTGGTGGCATTTAACCACGCCGGCTGCAATTTCTCGGAAATCGTTACCTTGACATCACAGCATCGTAATATTTTTATCCGCAACCTGAATTTTCCTAACAAGGTCTATCAAGCCTTATATGAGCTTCCAGGTTTTGATCAGAATTGGAGCTTTAAAACCACAGGTGCTGGTGGGGAAGACTCTATTCTCATCATTCATCCAGGACCACCTGATGAGATGATCAATCATAAGCTGGCAAAATTAGGTTGGTTCCCAGCCCCTTTCAAGCCTGATAATCAGGGGCTCAAAAGCATCAGAGGAGATCTTTATTGAGACCAGCAGTATACCAAGCGACGGCACCCAGCAACATCGCCTTTTTAAAATACTGGGGCAAGGCAGATGAAAGCCTACAATGGCCGGCAAACGACTCTTTATCGATGACTCTTAGTGGGCTGTGTAGTACCACAGAAGTACAGATCATGGCAGCTCCAGACCACGAAGTTTACCTATCAGGACAGCTTTTGAACCGTAGTCATAGCAAAGGTCGGAAAATATTTAATCACATCGACTTTCTCGCATCTCAGTTCAAGCAAGATACAAAACTCAAAATACAATCGCAAAATAGTTTCCCCACGGGTTGTGGCATCGCTAGCAGTGCTAGCGGCATGGCCGCCCTTACCATAGCGGTGCTGGCAGCCTGGTTTAATATTGAAAAGTTGGAGGATTTTCCCTCAGCTTCCCTAAGCCTGAGCCAGCTAGCGCAGCTTTCAAGAATGGGTTCAGGGAGCGCGGGACGTAGTTTATACGGTGGATTTGTAAGGTGGCAAAAGGGGACATCCGCTGCGGAACAGAGCATCGTCCCAGCCTTTGCGCATCACCACTGGTCACTAATGGATACAGTCGTGCTGTTTTCATCCCAAGAAAAAAGTGTCGGTTCTACCGAAGCCCATCGAGCTGCCTGGACATCTCCTTTATTCAAACCTCGACTTGCTGGCATTGAGGATCGATTGCAGCAAATGCTATCTGCCCTAGCCCATAAGGATATGAAAAGATTAGGCCCCTTAATGGAAACTGAAACGCTGGAAATGCACGGTGTGATTATGAGCGCAAAACCAGCAGTCTTTTACTTTGATCAAAAAACAGCAGACTTTTTAGCTTGGGTCAGACACCGGCGTCAGGAACGCGGCATTCCCGTATATTTCACCTTAGATGCTGGACCCAACGTGCACTTGATATACGAAAGTGAATACCATAAAGATGTACTTAATCTATTAAGTCAGTACCCTGAGGTAGGTGAAATCCTGAGCGATGAAATCGGAAGCGGTCCTGTGTTGAAAAAAATTGAATCTGAGGCAAAACTGTGAGTGAAAATAATCAATCCAATACGTACAACGACTTCTCTATGGCTTCTCTGCCCAAGGTCGGTCGTGGTTCCGCTTGTGGCAAAGCTATAATTGTTGGTGAACATGCCGTCGTTTATGGAGCCCATGCTGTAGCGATGCCTCTACTCCAAATCGGTATGGAGCTTGAAGTAAGACCTCACCTTGACGATTTACAGTCCGATCATTTCCGCCTCAAGCTCAGTGATAAAGTGGTATCTGAACGGATTGCAGAGATCATCCCCGATGCCTTTAGGCTCATAGACCAGGAGTTTTTCCCCTTAACTATGAAAGGGCACTCATCCATCCCCATGGGTGCCGGTTTAGGATCTTCTGCAACCCTCTGTATTGCAGCTCTACGCTCCATATTAGATTCTTGTAGCCAATCACTAAGTCGTGATGAGATAGCCGAAATGGGCAATCGTATGGAGCGACGCTTCCACGGTAATCCCTCAGGCCTAGATACTGCTGTCATTGCTTATGAGGAGTGTGTTTACTTTGCCCGGGAGCAGACTATCAACCCCATTAAGGTCAATGGTGGTAGCAAGAAAAAATGGCACTTTGCATTGATTGATAGCAAAATTCGCGCTTCCACTATGGCTATGATCAAGATTGCCGAACCCTATTTTAAATGCTCCCAGGGTGATAGGCGCATCGATCGTTTTGATCTTGCAGCCCAGGCTGTTAAGACAGCGTTGCCTCACCATGACTATCAAATTGTCGCTTCTGCCATGGAAGAGTGCGGAGCTTTGCTCGTTGAAGCTGGTGTTGTTCCTCCTTCAATTCTTGACATGTTATCGCAATGCCATCAACTTGGGGTACCTGCTGCCAAAACCACTGGCGCTGGTGGCGGAGGGACTATTATTTGCCTTTTAGAGTGTGATCAATGGTCCTATCAGTATCAAAAAATTAAGGAGCACTTTGTAGGTTTCCCTACCTTTCATATTTGCTTCTAATCCCCAGATTTGCCATTTTCGTCGGACGCGGTGTTGCTTAGGAAAAAAGTTCCACGACTTTTTGACATCGCGACTTGATGCAGCCGAAAATGGCAAGTCTAGTGGTCCAAATTTCGATAACTTACTTGATGTCCTTACCAAATCTGACCACTATTTGCTAAAACTGGTCATGCTAGAAGGTTACTTTGCTGATGCTATGTCACCTCAGATCGAAAAACAAATATTTCATGACTTAAAAGCGCTCCCTCAATCGTCTATCAAAAAGAATGAGTTGCCACCTATACGATAAAAGAGCGACATTATGACCATATTAAAATCAATACGCCATAACTGCTTGATGAATTTCATCGAAAAATCGCAAGATTTTATCACTTCTGTTTTTAGACAAAAATACAGGAGACGAATGCCAAGGAGAGATATTTAAATATTCCCTTTAATTTCAGATATAAAGGAACAATATCGGAAGCAGATCTTGATGGCACAACCTTTGCTATATGTATCAGCAATGGCCAGTCTGTTTCCTTTAAACTGGAACTGAAATTAAAGTTAACAGCCATTATAAAGTTACTGGTGCAATTGCGTATAAAAATAGGGGTTATTTGAGTTTTGCATTACCTATCAAAAAACACGATCCTAAGAATACTTAACCAAGAGTCTATAGAATTCGTTATAAGAAATGGCATCAAAGATGAAAATTTGCGAAATATTGGCTGTCTCTATTTTCTCAATGACCATAGTATTGGAGAAGTTGCAGCTATTTGTGGATTAACTAAAAAACACGCCGAAGCAAAAGTCTCCAGGCTACTTCTCATTCTCACGCGCAGTATTATACGCTGGCAACAAGAACAGGAAGTCCCTGAAACTAAATACCGGAAGCTAGTCCAATGCCAATAAAACGTCCAACATTATGCCTCAGCAGAAGTTATAACAGCAGCGCTGCAATCTAAGGAAAAACGAATAAATTTAGATAAAACTTCTGCTTTTGAAGCACAGCCAACTTTAAGGTTAATATTCTTGAGGTGAATGCGAACAGTGTTGGGTGAAATATTCAAAACTGCAGCACTTTTTTCCGCTCTAACTTTTCCCAAAATGAGTTGATACAGAACATCAACTTCGCGTGGTGATAAATGAAAGTTACTGGCAAATTCTTTTACCTTTTCCTCGATGATATCCATCCAAAACTCCCGGCAGATTTAATTGGTGCTTGAATTTTTTGCCAAAGCTTCGCTCACCAAATGAAAAGAGCATGCTTTTCTTTTGGAAAAATAGTCCAAATAATAAAGAGTGTTCCTCTTATTCTTAAAACTATGGCTTGGGCATAAAATTAGAAAAAACTTTGCAAATTTAGAGCCAAAAATATTTTTAGTAATATTAGATAATTAATCTAAACAACTATATCAACTTCTATTCAGATGTATAATTTTTCCTTAAAATCACGCCCCTATCCTACCTCGGTAAATTTTTCCCATAATGGTAATTACCCCATTCCGATAGGTTCAATAGAAGGAGTCAATATGTGGCTTAAGATCATAGTTATCTTTACCGGGATATTTACTAACCTTACAGCACCAGGTAAGGAGGTAACATTAGACGAGCTGATTAATTATGCAGAACTAGACCACAATATCATCCTAGATGGATTTCGCGCTGGCAATCATGATGCTTCCGGTATCAACGATTATTACTTCCATATCCAAATGTATGCTCTTGCCATTCTTAAGGAAGAAAGAAAAAAAGCATTTGAGGAACGACTGCAAATCTCTCGGGACATGGGAAGCTTCGGTGATCTTCAGTTAAAAACTTTATCTTACTGGGGAGGGGATGCAGCTCCGGTACAAAGTAGAATATATGGTGAGGATGTTCGTGATCTCATGTCTGAGGCTATGCGCTCGTTCAAGATATCCGAGAACCACGTTGCTATTTTGGTGAAGGTTTTTTTATATGAAAAAAATAAACAATTTATTTTTTTTGGCAAAGATCAGCTAATAGGACAAAGCTCTTATTACATTGTACCCGAGTCTATCCCACACAAACCCAAGCTAGAAAATAAGTCTATCGAAATCAGCGATGAGCTGGGAACCATGGTCATACTTAAGATCAAGTATGACGCCCTTGACCCTAGAAGAAAAAAGAAAAAAAAGTAGCTAAGTTATATCTCAAAAATTACAGACTCATCCGACTTATAGAGCACTTCAATGAAGTCTTTATGCTGGGTATGCACAACAGTGCGTTTTATTTTCAACGATGGTGTTAAGCTGCCTTTGGAAACAGAAAAACTATTTTTCATCACTCCAACGCGCTTTATGGTTTCATAGCTCGCCAAGGGCTCATTCACTTCTCCCAGATGCCGCTTCAGCTTAGTTTTACGCTCGTGTATCGGCGTTTCTCCTATGATCTCGAGATTCAGAGAAACTAACGCTACACAGTACTTACGCTCATCACCTATCACCATAGCGTCCTGGATTAGGGGGTCCGACTTAAGTCTGTCTTCTATGGGAATGGGGGCCACATACTTACCACCAGAGGTTTTAAGGAGTTCCTTTTTACGACCCACAATAGTCAGACGATTTTCCTCATCCACAGTGCCTAGGTCACCGGTAGCTAACCAACCATCTACAAACGCTTCCTCAGTAGCCTGGGGATTTTTGTAATAGCCCTTAAAGTTCCAGGGGGCTTTGAAAAGAATCTCCTGGTCATCAGCAATTTTCATTTCGTTGCCGGCAAACACCTTACCGCAGCTGCCAATAACGGATTCGTCCGGACTATTAAGCACACCCAGGCAAAGGTTTTCGGTCAACCCATAAACTTCACGAATTCTTACGCCAAAGGCACCAAAGAAACTCATCACCTCAGGCCTAGTGGGTGCAGAGCCGGTGATAAACATGCGACACCGATCCAACCCTAACCGCACTTTCAACTTATTTCCGACAAGAAGATCGCTAAGTTTCGCCTGCCAGGTGCTATCTTTTTCTGCCAGAATACAATTATCTACGATCCTTTTTTCACCCAGCGACTGTGCGAATTTGAAAAGTTTCTTCTTCACCGGCGGGGCGACCAGTAAACCGGACTTTATTTTTTCGTAAATTTTCTCCCATAGTCGCGGGACACAAAGCAAGATGGTAGGGCGACAGCGCACCAAATCTTCCCCTAAAGTATCGATGCTACGGGCAAAAGCTACTTCAGATCCGGTGATGATGGAACCAAGCTCGACAAGGATTCGCTCTGCCACATGGGAAAGGGGTAAAAATGAAATATAACGGTCGGTTTCACCAGTATGGCTCTCCAAGGTATGGAAGAGGGGCTCACTGGCAGCTGCAAAGTTTCCATGGGTATGCATGACCCCTTTGGGGAGACCCGTAGTACCGGAGGTATAGATAATGGTACACAGATCATCTCGATCAAGCTTCACGTTTTTCTCTAGCTTCAGCTTTTTCTGCCTTCTAATCTCACTATAATAGTGCACTTTTGCCGTAAAACTTTGGGATAAATGCTTCGGGGCTCTATCGAAAACGACAATGTTTTTAATATCAATATCTTTTATGATTTCAATACGTTCTAGCTGATCAACCAAGAGGAAATTCGACTCCGAGTGACCTAGAATGTAAGTAACATCCTGCTGCGATGAGGTCGCATAGATCGGTATGCTGATAGCACCAATGGACATGATCGCTAAATCAGAAATCAGCCACTCAGGCCTATTCCCAGACAAAATAGCTACCTTATCGCCGCGACCAACTCCTTGTTTTTGTAGCCAGCCAGCTAGTATACCCACTTCTTCTCCATAAGCTGACCATGTCATGTCAACCCACTTCAAATCCGTACTGCGACAGTAGTAAAAGGCTCTTTTATGAGATAGCTCTTTGGATTTTTTGAAGAAAACTTCAGGTAATAAATTCGAATTCGCCATTGATGTCCCCTGATGCTGTCCTACTTGATTTGGCTGGCCGCCGATTATGGCCGCAAAGCGGTGTTTGCACAAGTGTTTTATGCCCGATGATTGCTACAGAAAATGGCTACAACCCCTAAAGAATGGGGGATTTCCACCGAAGAGGTAATGATCATGGGGGGTTTCATGAAGCAGTCCATTTGGTTAAGCTTTTTTTTACTAGGCTCTTGCGTTACCAAGCCACAGCCTCAAGTGGCCCAGTGTTACTGCGGCCCCCTTATTTCTATGACCTCCCAACAAAAGTCTTGTGGCATTTGGGAGAAGGCTGAAGACCTTGATCGCCACCCCCCCATTCTCCGTTCCTTAGATGCCGACTGTACCCCATCAGCTTGCGCAAAGATGGCCCAAAAAATCTGCCATAAGGTTATCCATTGGCCCCACCGGGTTCAGATGGATAAGAGCAAGCCAGCGATCGACCGGCCATGCTACTGCGATCAGGTAGTCATTATGAAAGGGAATCGCCCCGAAACGGTTTGCGCCGCGTGGGTGCCCGGAGAGCCTACCTTACTGGAGTACTTTGCACTCGATCAATGCAACGTCGAAACTTGTCAGAATGAGCCCTTTGTTCTTGCTCAATCCCATTGCCAGCTAGGCTTTGTATCTTTTTACCAGCAATCCCCAGATCTGCTGGAAGAAAATGAATCAGGAGATTAGATGCAACACGTTAGCGCTATAGAAAAACTTATCGAAAACGGCCAGACGGAAGAGGCTAAGGATTCCTTAGTGCAGCTTTTAGAGCTAGGCCCCAATAATATCATGGCGTTAAAGCTGCTAGCATCCCTATATGTGCAACAGGGGAAATTTGAAGAGGAAGAGCAGACCTGGAGGCGTATTTTTGAAATCGATAACGAAGATGAAGATGCTATCGAATTCTATCAGCGGGCACAGCTGGAAGATCGAGAGCATTACTATTTCACCGACATTCTCCCTGAAGGGGGGCGCCGATTTATCGCTTATCCCCGCTCCCTGATCCAGATTTCCCTACTTGGGCTGATCGGCTGCATCGCCTTTCTTATGCTGACTCGATTAGCCTCTGATGAGGCGGTGATGAAGTCCCCTGTCGCGATTATGGTGAGTTTCCTAATACTGGTTATTTCTCCATGGATCGGCATCATTTATACTTGGGCAAAGTCACTCCGAGCCGTGAATATCAACGAGTCTTCCATCGAGTTCACCACTCGCTTCAAGAGTTTTCGCTTCGATTGGGACAAGATTGAAAAAATTAGCCTGGCTCACTCGCAGCATCCGCAAGACAACGAACTGCGCTTAGTTATCGTTCCCCGTCCCAAAGCCAATACTCCCCTGGTATCCATCGATTTTCGCGAAGACTCCTCATCGATTCGTGCCAGACGCTACCTGATTAATGAAATTCGCGGTTACCACGATCTCATAGATTATGACGTACTCGAACAGCTTGACCTCGATAAAAGAAAAACGATTACCCTTTAAACCGGGACCTGAAACAGGAAAATCATTTTTAAGCTCCCTGGTGTAACGAAAGGGACATTTTTTCACTTCCCGATTTAAAAAAGATAACTTAAAACTCAAATTTTTTTTCTCCTTCCCTTGACTTCGGAAAAAAGATACTTATTTTCCATTCGAGTAATAATAAGTCCCTATGAAAATTCAATTTTCGCGGGGGCGCATGCGAGACATCACATTCAGCTTTTATGACGTATCTAAAGACTGAATACTTTTCGTCTTCAGTGTTTAAACATAACTTTTGTTGGAGGCATTTTATGAAGCTTAGACCTTTGCAGGATCGTATCCTCGTTAAGCGTCTCGAGGCAGAATCTAAAACTGCTAGTGGAATCATCATTCCAGATAACGCCAAAGAAAAACCTATGGAAGGTGAAGTCATCGCCGTTGGCAACGGTAAAGTACTCAATGACGGCAAGCTAGCCAAGCCCGATGTTGTAGTAGGCGATAGAATACTATTCAGCAAATATGCTGGCTCTGAGGTTAAGCTAGAGGGAACCGATCATCTCATCCTGCGCGAAGATGATATCCTTGGCGTTCTATCTTGATCGGAATTTAATTTCAACTAACTTAAAATACAGGAATAATTTTATATGACTGCTAAATCAATTAATTTTGGCGAAGAGTCTCGCAAAAAGATCCTTAAAGGTGTTGATACCCTAGCAAATGCGGTTAAAGTTACCCTAGGACCTAAAGGCCGTAACGTTGTTATCGATCGCTCCTTCGGTGCTCCCAACATTACAAAAGACGGTGTGTCTGTAGCTAAAGAGATCGAACTTGAAGATAAGTTTGAAAACATGGGCGCACAGATGGTGAAAGAAGTAGCCTCCAAAACTTCTGATAATGCTGGTGACGGTACTACAACAGCAACTGTTCTTGCCCAAGCGATCTATCGCGAAGGTGCGAAGCTTGTAGCGGCTGCCCACAACCCTATGGAACTTAAAAAAGGTATCGACATTGCCGTTAAAGCGCTTGTCAAGGAACTAGATAAGCTTTCACGCCCAACAGCAACGCGTGAGGAAGTGGCTCAAGTCGGTACAATCTCTGCTAACAACGATACAGAAATCGGCGAAATCCTAGCTGAAGCTATGGATAAAGTCGGTCGTGACGGTGTCATCACTGTTGACGAAGCCAAAGGAATGGATACCACTCTTGAGTTCACAGAAGGTATGCAATTTGATCGTGGCTATCTCTCTCCATACTTCGTAACAGATGCGGAAAGAATGGAATGTATTGCTGAGGAAGCTTATATCCTCATCCACGAGCAAAAAATTTCAACCATGAAAGACCTGCTTCCCATCCTTGAGCAAGTTGCGCAAACAAACCGTCCACTCGTTATTGTTTCTGAAGATGTAGACGGCGAAGCCCTAGCTACTCTAGTTGTCAACCGTCTCCGTGGCACTTTAAAAGTTGCTGCTGTTAAAGCTCCTGGCTTTGGTGACCGCAGAAAAGCTATGCTTCAAGACATCGCGACTTTAACTGGCGGAACTGTTATAAGTTCTGACATTGGTCTAAAACTTGAGACGATGACTATCGACCAACTAGGCGAAGCCAAACGCGTTTCTATCAGCAAAGACAATACCACTATTGTTGACGGCAAAGGCCAAAAAGCTGATATTGATGCCCGTGTCGGTCAAATCCGTGGTGAGCTAGAGCACACAACTTCCGACTATGACAAAGAAAAACTTCAAGAGCGCTTAGCAAAACTTGTTGGTGGCGTTGCCGTTATCAAAGTTGGTGCTGCTACTGAAGTTGAAATGAAAGAGAAAAAAGCAAGGGTTGAAGATGCCCTTAACTCTACAAGAGCCGCTGTTGAAGACGGTATCGTTCCTGGTGGTGGTACTGCTTTTATTCGTTGCCAAGCTGTTCTTGATAATATCAAGATTGAAGGCGAGCAAAAGTTCGGCGTACAGATCGTTCGTCGCGCTATCGAAGAGCCCCTTCGTCAAATCGCTTTCAACGCCGGTATCGAGCCTGCTGTTGTAGTAGATAAAATCAAGCAAGGTAAAGAAGGTCACGGCTTCAACGCCCTAACTGAAGTTTACGAAGACCTTTACAAAGCTGGTGTTATCGATCCTACTAAAGTAACAAAAACAGCTCTTACCAATGCTGCTTCCGTAGCTGCGCTTCTTCTAACTACAGAAGCGATGATCGCTGATATGCCTGATGAAAAAGGTGCAGGGGCTGCAGCTCCTGCTGGAATGCCTGGCATGGGCGGCATGGGCGGCATGGGCGGCATGGGCGGTATGATGTAGGTTAATCCTACGTTATCCGTGACTTAGCCTACTAAACCACTGGTTCGTGCCACTATCGCGAACCAGTATGCTAAGCCAACAAAGCAAAATTGACTCCGCCGGTTATTTGACTAGGCGGAGTTTCTTTTTATGCGAACTCACAAAAAGGTCAATTCCTTCGTTTTTTCTTCGTTTCTTTGCCATTTCTTTACTTAATTACACTCATATAAGGCGTTTTTACACGAGTCAATTCGAGATGATTATTAATGTCTCTATGGCTTGCTTTCTTCTTGCGCTCCTCCCGTGAAAGCTGCAAAGATGACGTTCCTCGAATGCCTTCACAATGCACATAGCCCATGGTGGTTTTAAGGTCGCTATGACCAGCAATCTGCTGCACTTTAAGAATGCTCAGAGCTTCTTTCATCCCATAGCCATTTGCGAGGTTTGTAAGGCAAGTATGCCGCAATCCATGGAAGTGGATCGGCCTGACCCCTGCCCGCTCACAAATCTCTGAGAACCTCAGCACAGCCACACGACCAACATTAAAGATGGGCTGATCAATGGGAAGATGACGGTACCTTTCCAGGATTAACCGCACGTCCTCATTCATTTCGATCATACGCACCCGATTGGACTTGGTTTGGTGCTTAAACCTCTTTTCCTTGCTGCTATAGGAACCACGCACCCGAATCCAACCTTCCTCTAGATTTACATCCTTCATGCGCAGATAGCCGATCTCCCCTAGCCGCATCCCTGTTCTAAGGGCAAAAAGAACTATTTCCGCTACTTCATGAGCATGTTTCATCTGCCACCGACGCATATAGGTTTCACCTTTTCGATTGGTATGAGGCTTCACATACCAGGCTCCATTATCGATCCAGTCAAAGAAAGCGTCTTCATCTTCTTGTCGCCAATAATCTTTAGGTTGTACAGGTAGCGGTGGGAGTTTAAATCCTCTAAAGGGATCGGTGTTCACATAACGCCTTTCATAGAGCCACTTAGCAAAGGTCAGAAGAGTAATCAGAATTTCCCGCTGATAGCTCCTATTTAAGACCATAGGCCTTTCTTCATTTCCTTCATGGGATTTCCTCACGGCTGAATAACTCGTCGTCAGAGGCTTTTTTCTGGCGATAGAGCGAGCCACTTGCTCGATATCCTTTATATCAAGGTCATGAACCGAGAACTCACCAATAACCGGTAGAATATGAAGTTTCATGTGCATCTTATAGTTATTCAAACAAGAGCCTGAGAGCTTACGGACCTCTTTGCCATGAGCAAACCATTCTTCAACTAAATCAGTTACCCTTTGAGAAGTGCAGCCCCGTTGGGGGCTTTTAGGATCAGGAAACCAGCGATCAAGGTCTTCTCCACGCCTAATGGCTCGAATCAATTGCTCTTGCCCCGTTTTTGTTTTAAAGTTTTTGGAGCGACGACGACCTTCTTGGTCGAAGAACCGCACGTTGTAGGTGCCGTGCTGGTTCTCCCTGGTTGTATATTTTCCGTTCTTACTTTTCATAGATTCAATTCATCCTCTTTCTGAAATTGCCTCTACGACTTCGCTCAAATTGTACCGGATGGCTCGACCCAGTTTGCGGTAAGGTATTCGGCCCATGGCTTTCCACTTACGTATGGTATGCACCGATAGATCAAGTAGATTTGCCAATTGGGGAGCGGAATACAGTCGCAAATTAGGATCGATGTTCTGATTGTCAAAGAGCTGTAATATGTCATTCTTGTCGGACATAGACGCACTCCTCCTATAGACCATTTCAATAATGGGCTCAATAAGCTTTAAATTGTCGTCAGTGTTCTAAGCAGTTAGGTAATCGGGGCACCTAACTTGAGCGGTGTCTAACCAGCTACCGAAGAAACGAGTTAAGGATTTTCGGGCTTCTGTTACGGGGTCTACTAGGGTTTCTGCCTTGTATAAGCAGCCGTAGAGTCGATCAAAGTTACCATTTTTGTTGTAACGCTTACGCACTTGATGAAGGCTGGCGAATTCTAAGGCTCCTAAAAACCTCTCGAACCTTAATCTTTTTTTCCACGATAGTGTTTCAGACTTTACAAAACTCAGTTGATTCATTATTAACTTTTTGAACGGGTCTGTTAGTAAGCTTATGGAATCGCTGCTAATACGACTTAGTTGATAGAGGCTGCGAAAAGGCAGCTTTTCTTTTTTTAACCTTACTTCTATGCGAGTGGTCGGGTCCTGGAAGGTTTCCCCTGTCTTTTCTTTTTGAGCTTGATAATACTTGTCATAGATTAAGAACGACTCCCTTTTAGATCCACAATAAAAACCCGTTATTCTAGAACCATCCATCTCCAACCTGCTTTTTGACTTAAATCGAATCACCAATCCACGTAAAACACCTTCAATACTTTCATTAATATCGAAAGCAATATCCATTCTGACAATTTTTAAGTATTCTAATTTGAACTCGAAAAGTAGCTCGATAAATTCGATAAATTTTTTGAAAAAAACCGATCTTGAAGGGTTCACTATTACTTTGTAGATAAATCCTTTTGCTGACTTTCTAAGATAAACCTTTTGACCTTCACCTTCGATAAGAATATAGCCAGGACTATGTTCATATCGTGCCTCAGTAATCTTAAACCCTAATTTATTAGCAACCCTGAGTACTTTGGTAAGTCTAAATCGCCTGTTTAGAGTTAATTCTATTTTGTCTATCATGATAATTCCTACGTGACTTGGGCTCCTTAATATAGCCGATAATATATTCATTAATTTTTCGTGCCGATTTGACTGATATCTTGCCATCTTCATAAAGCCACCTTCTTATGGTTTTTTCGCTTATTCCTAACTCCTCTGCCGCTCTCGCTATTCCTCCCGCCTTTCTCACGGCCTGAAACACCAGATTTCTGGCCTCTTTGTTCTGGTTCCCTCTCATTCCACCTCCTTTGCAAATAGTTGCCTGAGCTTCGGTATTCTAGCCACTCTAGTATCTCTTCCTCGTACCAGCCCACCGCACGGTGAGAGATCTTGAAACGCTTGGGAAATAAGCCTTCATTCTCTAACCTCCAGATGGTTGTGGAACTCATGCTGACCATTTTCTTAACTATGTCGATTCGGATTATTTTTTTCATATTGCCTCCTAATGACAGGTGAATGCTCTCGACATTAGGGGGTTTGATTTGGAATGTCATTTATTGTAAGGAAAAATATTATCGTGAAATTCTAGCAGTACAACTAATTGTTTTTATTTATTTTTATTATAAGACTGTTCTTTTAGGCTCATATATCTCTTGTAACAGGAGTTATAAGACTGCCCTATCTTATGACCATCTTTCCCATCATCAAAAAACTTAGTTAGTAAATGCTGGTAATAAAGCTTATTGAAATTAATCTTTCCATCGGAATCTAAGATTGTATTTAGTTGGTTATTTTCACTCAAAAACAATAGGGTTGATGAAAACGCCTCGAAGAATTCTGATTCGTATTTCACTGTGGATTGCTTTTTTGATCTCTTCTTTTTTGTGTCTAGATTTGACGAATTCAGTTGGTCTAATTGAGCTGCGTCGAAATAGATAAACTTTAATTTGGTCCCTTGTTTTGGAATACTTTTCATCGGGACAAATATTAACTCGCCAATCCTTAAAGGAAAAAAGTCTAGCCTCGCAACAAAACGGACTACTTCTTCTAGAGATTCGCTGCAATTATACAATTGGGTGACCCTATTAATTCCCTCTTTTCTTAGCTTCCAAAAGTCTACTGCATTGAGAGTGGCAGGATTTTCGCGCTTAGAATACTCGTACAGCCTGAGATCTTCTTCATCAAAACGATATTTAGATATTGACACAGAGCTATCGTATTTATATTGCTTATATTCAACGTCATAAAATACAAAGGCGTCCAAGTCTCCAGTAATAAGCATCAGAATTAATTGACTAAAATTGAATTTATTGTATTTCTTTAAAACTACGTCGACTGGAATATACTTTGTGCTGAGCAATTCAAGAGTCCTTATATGAAACCTACTAGAATCTTTTGTTATGCTATGGATGATCTCGATCGGCAAGATAACGTATTAAATATTCAAATTGATCAGACAATTCAAGCTTTGCAGGCAAAATTGTATGTGGACACATCTGTCTATTAGATAACGCCTATTTAGTCGATAACAGCTTACTCGGCTTAAACTATAGTTTTTTTGGATAAGATTATGAAATTTGGATGATCCGTGGGCGGATTAAGGTAGCATTCTGAAGTTTATAAATACGAATCCTCCACCGATTGGGTATTTAGAATTATGACATATTTACTAACGAAGCATCATAGATCATAAAGACTGATCAGATATTATGAATCGTAAAGAACGACGAAAAAGAAAATCTCAAAACCGATCTGATCGCAAAAAAATTTCAGCACTATGGTCGGAAATCAATGCAAAAAAAACCGACCGCGAGGCTTTTTTATCAGAACTGTGGAACCTATCTTTGGGGAAAGTTCGTAACGGTCGTATCTATAGGGGATCATCTAACTCACCCATAAGATTATTCCGATCAAGGGTGTTTGAAAAACTTCCGCTTCCAACTGAGGCTTCCGCATATTCTTATCCCCCATCTAATGCAAGTTTAGGAAGAGCCAATTCACAAGGAAAACCAGTTTTTTACTGTTCAGCCGGGGGACCTACGACTTTTGTTGAAGCAAAATGTGAAGTCGGAAGCATAGTTGCCGTAGCCGAATTCAGGATTTATTGCGCAATGGTAGTACAGGAAATCGCAATACAGGAACAAAGTGTCACTAGTGAATATGAACGCTTCTTAACAGAAATTTTTTCAAGGCCGGGAGATACACTCTATCCCTATTCATCTAAGATAGCCGAACATTTGTTGCAAGGGAAGAATATAAATGCGCTCTTATACCCTTCAATCGCCTCTAACAATCAAAGTCAAAACCTTGCCATAAAAACAGATTTCTGTGACAAAAACGTCCGGCTTGCGAATATTACGGCATACGAGATAACTTCAATTCAAGACAAATTTAAATATGATGTAAATGAGATAGACTTCGCTACAGTAAGTCAAGAAGATGTTTGCTGGAAGGGTCGCAAGAAACAGTGGGTGCTAAGAGAAAAAGGGCAACAATTTAAGATGGTATCATCCGGATGGAATTGGGACGCCTATGATGAGAATGATTGTCTAGTCGATCCAGAATAATTCATATACCAGGGCCTGTTTCAACGCAAAGATAACTTCTAGTCAATCTAACCGGGATTTAAAAAAGCTAATATAGCAACAGAATTTTCCTTATATCAAGCCTATCTCAATACGCCACTAAAACTTTCACTTTATTTCTTTTATATTTCAAGCACTTCTATGCAGACATTGGCATACCTTGATGCAACAGTTTTGAATGCTGCTTTGCAAATAACAAAGAAAGAATAAAGATTTATTCAAAAAATTCCGATAACACCATTGCTTCTGCTATATTTATTTGTCATTTAAGATATTTTTTATTGACAAGCTTAACTTTTAAGTCTAGCTAATGTCAGCACTTAGAATGACTAAGGTTGCTATAAATGAGCTATTGGGACCCTGACCGCGCTGTAAGAGATGAAATCTACCGACTTTTGGCTATTAACCGTCTTTTGAGAGACGACCAGCCAGATGAGAGGGATTTAATAAAAAAAAACAAAGCTAGACTTATGCAACTAAGATCATATTTAATAAATAAGTCAAAACCGCATCAAGATCGTACTTCTACTTACCCTCGACTCTTGGATCTCTCTGAGGAGCGTCCTTAGACTCCTTTGTATGGCTACTTTCAATAGCTTTTACATTTTCATCCAATACAATACTTTCCAGACTCACTGTCGTCGGAAGCCTGATCTCTTCAGTCTCTTTCTGACATTTTCTTTTCCATGTCTCACTTCCAATTTCTCGGCTCATTGTAGATGAATCTGCTACTTCAGCATATGCTTCAATTGGCTTACAACCGCGTTGCTTTACTAAATTAACAACTTCTTCGCACTCATCGTAAGTAAGATCTTCCAAAATTTGGCTACCTAATACTACTAAGTCTTCCCATCCTCTTTTGGCAATCTTCTCGCTTCCTAACGGCGGCATAATTTGGAGTATGGCATCGAACCTGCCTCTCCTTTTTATAGCTGAGTCAAAATTATTAACGAAATTAGTTGCCACAATTAAAACAATCTTTCTACTTTCTCGAATTTTCATAAGTTTCGGTAACATAGCAGTTGTAAAGAATCTCGAAAGCGACTCTTTTTCTCCGGATCTTTCTCTTACAAGTTCATCGATTTCGTCAAGCAAGACAACCAACTTATCGTTATTCTCTAATAAGTCAAAAATAAAGTTTGCCTCGCTTAAAGCATTATTTATTCCATTCTTGGTAAAATGGGATGGATCTATTTGCAACAATGGCCACCCAGCTGCTTTTGCGATATTTTTCGCAGAAGTTGTTTTTGCTGTACCTGGAGGACCAAATAAAAGTAAAGAAATAGGTACCTCTTTTGGAAGGCCTTGTGTATAGGTTACCTTATCAACTGACTTTGATAGTTTGTCGAGAATACAAAACTTGAGAGTTTTTTTTAGGCTTATATCTCTTCCATTTTTTTTCATCTTGGAATCTAGAAAATTTTCCATAATTACGTCGATGTCTTCTTTTTTATCTAAACAGGGAGTATAGTAAGTATCGCCTATATACTCAAAGCTTGCCCGTCGTAAATGATCTAAAACTATGTCATGGCATGATTTCAAACAATTAAAAACACTCGCGGTAGCCCAAGATTCGGGCGTCGGGTTATTATGACCCGAGCACCAACATAATGTATTATTAATTTCAGCTTCTCTTTCGGTCATGCAAACTAAAGATTCTACGAAGTTTAAAGGTAAAAAGGATTGTCTAAATTTTCTAACCACTTCTACAAAATCTACAATCATTTCATAGCCATAGCAGTAAATAAACCCCTTTTTTAAGGCCATTTGAGCCGCACTTCTTGGGAACTTCTTTCTGCTTGTTATCGTATCAATAATAACATCTGCTGCACCATGCAATATTTCTTTTTCCTTCGAATCATCCTTGGATTGAATTACGTTTATATAGAATATTAGGGAATAGGCTAAGTTATATAAATCATATTCCTCGCTACTCTTGTATTTTCTAATTTCGCTTTCCATTTCAGAAAGTATATTTCCACGGTATTTATCTATCCATTCGAATTCGTCTTTACTATTAAAAGGTTTAAAATAAAGATAGGTGATATAAGGAGAAATACCGTCAAATATAAATCGACTACTGTCATTATTTTTGTGAAGTTCTTCGATAAAATTCTTCAATTTTTTTTTATGTTCCTCAAAGGAAAATTCATTTGCTTGCCCTATATGATATTTTACTTTAATAGAGTTCAATGCATTCAGAACATAAGAATATGTATAAGGATTTGTTCCGGCTTCAATCCATTCATCATAAACATTAACTATATTACTCGATTTCATATTTTCCATTTTTAATAAGCATTCAGACAATTTCTGCCAATCGGTATCGTGTTCATAAAATCCCTTCTCATTTCCGGAATCTAATAAAAAATCAACAACCGTCGCTGTAGATACAGAAGAAAATTTTCTTTGCGAATCTTTAATTCTAGAAAACCCCTTTTTATCATCAAGCCAATATTCTTTAAGTGATTGTTTACTTTGATTAAGTAGACTTTCAATTTTCTTCTTAATTTGAATTAGTTTTAGAATTGAATCTTTTTCAATCAATTTTTACACTCCCAGTATTTTCAGTATTCTTTCTTGACAATTTTTAACTTCATTCCCTTCATTATCATTCAAACTTCGTTTACCAAGAAGGGAAAAAATTTTTTCCATTTCGATGCTTAATTCAATGCAAGACTTTTCGTATGATCCAATCAATAATGAGCTTGTTTTCGTACTGGATTTGCGGACTTTTTTAGAATAAAGAATTGCCTCATCAATAGAATCAACAACTTTTATATAGGTTGATATTGTTTTATCAATGATAGGAGTTTTTGTAAAAATAGGAATTCTATTTGCTAGAGCAAACCCAACCTCCAAACTTGTTGAAATTCCGGGTTTCCTATCAGGGCAAACAATCCATAGAAAGTCGGAATTTTTAATGGATTGAAAATGAGCCTCCTGGGAAAGGTAAATAGATCTATGAAGATCGCTTTCGATAAATAGAAATCCATTTTCAACTACTGAAAAACAAGGTGTTTTCGGAGACAACACTTCGCACTTTTTAATTTCTAAATTTGCTACATCCAGGCAAATTTCCGCTAGATGCCTATTGAAACTACCTGATACTGTTACTCTAATTTTAGCCTCCAACCTATAGTTGTTCAATTTACCGATCGGATAGCTACGAAAAAAATTTAATCTGGAGAGGATAATTCAAATACTGTACTTGATTTGTATTAATACAAATTTCAAACTTTATAGCTACTTAGAAGTCATTCCTGTTTTATGTTGAGCATGAGAAGCTCACAGTAAGCATACATAGCTATCTATCTAACTGAACGGCTTAATTTCCCATAGTACAGAGAATTACCGTTCCCCAGAACAAACGCAGCAGACCATGGTTCACCAAGTCTATAGAGACACCTGCGTCTCGAGCAGAGTATTAGATTTTTCTTGTTTTCTTGGACGGAGTCGACCGTGAACAACTCGCTCAAGCAAACCAAAAACGAACCAAAATCGGTACAAATCAGTACCAAACCATACAAAATGAACGAAATCTCAAGGCGGATTAAAAGCCAATTACTCTAATAAATACAAACTGATACCACTCAATACCAAAAGCCAAAACCATGACTTCCCATCGGCGGCATGGGCGGTATGATGTAATAATCTAACTGTAAAGTTAGATAGTTACACTGCTCACGACCCCAAGTGAGACG